>JARIHM010000117.1 GCA_029288275.1 Candidatus Saccharimonadota bacterium
ATGTGTATAAGAGACAGACACAGAGGAGCTCCAAGCGCGGATTGAGACTAAGGTGAAGGGTCGTCCGGCCGTCAAGGCCAAGCCGGCGGCTCAGGCGCCAGCCGAGGACCTAATGTCGGCGCTCAAGGCCAGCTTGGAGGCTGCTCACAAATGAGCCTAGCGTCGTACCGGGGCAAGCGGCGGTTTGATAAGACGCCTGAGCCACAGGGTGGGCAGGGCGGTGGGCCGCTGCGGTTTGTAGTGCAAAAGCATGCGGCCTCGCGCCTGCACTATGATTTTCGACTGGAGATGGGCGGTGTACTCAAGAGCTGGGCAGTGCCCAAGGGACCGTCGCTCAACCCAGCCGATAAGCATTTGGCCATTATGACCGAAGATCATCCGTATGATTATCGGACCTTTGAGGGCACGATTCCAGAAGGCAATTATGGTGCCGGCACGGTAATGGTATGGGATGAAGGTACGTATGAGCCGCTGCATGCTACGGGAAACCGCGAGGCGGATGACAAGGCAGCCCGGCACGGTGTACACCAGGGGCATCTCACGTTCATCCTGCACGGGCAGAAGCTGCGGGGCGAGTTTGCGCTCATCAAAATGCACGGGGCCGAGGAGGACGCGTGGTTGTTAGTGAAGGCGGATAAGGATGACGCGGCGAGTACGGACGATGTGACACGGCAGGATCGGTCGGCGCTGAGCGGACGCAGCATGGCTCAGATTGCGGCCGGCGGCGCGGCTTGGACGCGAGCCCCACAACTAGAGGACGCGCCGGCCGCACCATTGCCGCACCAGGTAGCGCCCATGCTAGCATCATTGGCTACGGCGCCGTTTGATGACCCGGACTGGTTGTACGAAATTAAGTGGGACGGCTACCGGGCCATTGCTACGCTGGCGCCGGAAGGCGTGCAGTTGCGGTCGCGGCGCGATCAGGACTTTGCCGAGCGCTATCCGACCGTGGTGGCAGCGCTGAAAGATATTCATGGTGCCACGGCCGTGCTGGATGGTGAGATCGTAGTGCTGGATGATCAGGGCCGGTCGGAATTTGGCCGCCTCCAAACGTATACCGAAACGGGCGGCCAGCTAGCTTACTATGTGTTTGATATTTTGCATTTGAACGGCCGTGACCTGACTGGCCTGCCGCTGGCACGGCGCAAAGAAATTCTGCAGGCCTGGTTGCCAGTCGGCCCGGTAGTGCGCTACAGCGATCACGTGACGGCGCGCGGTCGCGAGTTCTTTGCTGCGGCCCAGGCGCGCCGGCTGGAAGGTATTATGGCCAAGGATGGCCGTAGCTCATACCTGCCGGGCAAGCGGTCGCGCAGCTGGCTTAAGGTGAAGGTGCACGCGCGGCAGGAGGCGGTGATCGGCGGTTACACGGAGCCGCGCGGCTCCCGGGCCGATTTTGGCGCCCTGGTGCTGGGGCTATATGATGAGGCCGGCCGGCTGCACTACGTGGGTCACGCTGGCGGCGGCTTTACCGACCGTACGCTGGCCGATACCCTGGCACGGTTACAGCCATTGCACCAGGCGGAGTCGCCTTTTGCCGAAAACTTTAAAACCAACGCGCCTGTTACCTGGGTGCGGCCGGAACTGGTGTGCGAGGTGGAGTTCCGCGAGTGGACGGCCGACGGCCGCATGCGGCAGCCGATCTTTGTGGGCCTGCGCGAGGACAAGCCAGCCCCGGCCGTCCACCGCGAACGGGCCGCGCCGGGGCCTACCACCGCTGAGCCTACGCTTCTGAGCGGCACGCCGTCCGGTCCGACCCCGGGCACCACGAAAGCACCCGTCCATCACGCCGATAAAGTCTACTGGCCCGACGATGGCATCACCAAGGGTCAGTTGGCGGCTTATTATCGAGAGCTAGCGCCCACTATCCTGCCGTACTTGCAAGGGCGGCCAGAGTCGTTACACCGCTTCCCTCACGGCATTACCGGCCAGAACTTCTACCAGAAAGATGTTGAGGAAACGCCCGATTGGGTGCATCGTATCACCATTCACTCCGAGAGTGCCCGGCGCGATCTGCACTACGTC
The DNA here is from genome assembly GCA_029288275.1 of Candidatus Saccharimonadota bacterium. Taxonomy (GTDB): domain Bacteria; phylum Patescibacteriota; class Saccharimonadia; order UBA4664; family UBA4664; genus JARIHM01. The sequence goes on from JARIHM010000117.1 coordinate 2,023, forward strand.
ATCTGTGATGATTTGGATACCCTGATGTATCTGGTCAACCTGGGTTGCATTGAGCTCAATCCCTGGAGCTCGCGGGCAGATCATCTGGAGCAGCCCGATTGGTGCGTCATCGACCTAGATCCGGAGGGTGTTGAGTTTGAGACGGTCATTCAGGTAGCCCAGGTTGTTCACGAGGTGTTGGAGGGAGCCGGCCTGCCGCATGTTCCCAAGACTTCCGGTGCGACTGGCCTGCACATTTATCTGCCTATGGGTGCCAAATATAGTTATGACCAGGTGCGCGATTTTGCCCACATTATTGTGCAATTAGTGCATGCGCGGTTACCCAAACTCACGAGTCTGGAACGCAGTCCTGCCAAGCGCCAAGAACGAGTATATCTAGATTACCTGCAAAATCGCCATGGCCAGACCCTGGCGGCACCTTACGGCGTGCGGCCACGGCCGGGCGCGCCGGTGTCGGCGCCGCTGCGCTGGGATGAGGTTCGGACAGGCTTGAGTCCGGCGGAGTTTACTATGGCCACTATGCCGGCACGCCTGCGCGAAGTAGGGGACTTGTGGCGGCCAGTCCTGGGTCCGGGGGTTGATTTATTGGCAGCGCTTGAACGACTCAGTAGCTCATAGTCGGCTCTTCCTTGCTACTTGAGCTTAAGTATTTTACACTCAGAATAGTAAGTTTGGGTGAGCATGCCGCAAGTTAAACCGGACAAAACGCGCCGTCCCGTAGGCCTGATTGTTGGAGTGAGCGTGACCGTCGTGGTCGTGCTAAGCCTGGGTGGCTATCTGGTGTGGCGGGCTTTTCCCACTGCCACTCAAACCGTCCGAGAGGCCGACGCGCTCAATGCCAAGGGCGATTACGTTGATGCCTATACCAAGCTCAAGGGTGCCTATGGCCGTGCCTTTACTGATAGCGATCGGGCGCTGATTCTGTCGCGCTTAGCAGCCACTACCTCTAATCAATCAAAGCTGGATGAAGCCTACGGCTACTACCAGCAATTACTCAAGCTAGCCCCCAACGACTATGCCACCCTGGTCTCGACGGGTGATCTGGCCGTCCGGTTGGGCCATAAGTCTGATGCCGTTGGCTACTACAACCGGGCTATCGCTATCCTCAAGCAGAGTCAGCCCGGCGTTTATACAAAATCCGAGATCAACCGGTTAACCCAGCAGGTGGCTGAGCTGGAGAAGCAATCATGAGCTGGTTGTTTCGGCGCAAGGCTCGCGGTCTGCGTTTTTTGCTGCTGGGGCTAGGGAGCTTTAGTCTGCCAGCGCTGGCAATCGTGACGCAATTATTCACGGCCCCGGTCGCCCAGGCCGCCAGCTGTGCCGATCCGCCCATTGCGGCCGGTCGAGCCGACTGGTGTGGTTATTTTGATAACGGCTTCTCGCAGACGGGTGATTCCGTGCTTTTGGGTGGTATCCCGGGCTGGGTAGGGGATGGTATTGGTGATGATACTCAGGATTTTTTGGATTTTATTAACAACTACCGCCTCAATGGTGATGCCTGGCAGCAGACTGGTGCGCGCTTCATTATCCTGACGATGATGGGCTTTCCCGGTGGCACCCCGCGCAGTCAGGCTGATGATCCCTTCACCTTTGACAGCTGGGTAAACAACGTCCGCGCCATGGGGCCCAATCAGATCCGCTGGCATGTGCAGGTGCCATTCCCATGTGGCACACTCAACACCTACCATCAGGACGGTTTTAACGATGATGCTTTCTTCTTTGAGGCGCCAAACTCGGGCGATGGCTGTGGCCCGCTCGCTACCGTGGATTCGATTCAGTTCGGTGATGGCGCCGGTGGCGGTTTCGGCAACGTGCTTTACACGATTAAACGCTCCTGCGCCAACCCAATTGGCAACCCCAACCCGATTCCTAAGTCGCCGTACAACCTCTCGGCCGATGTCCAGCCAGGTACCGATATTCCGAGCAATAACATTATTCAGCCCGGGCAGACCTATCACCTGTCCCCGGTGCTAACGAACACCACGAATGTACCGACGCTGGGCTCAACAGTAGAGATAAACAATCATAATCCTGCTTATGCGGACAACGCCGGTACGGCAGCTGGGCCGCCGGTTACAAGCGCGGGCTATCAGGTGGGGGGCTGCAAGCAAGGCGCGCCCGAATGTTGGTCATTTCACTATCCTGGATTTGGCCCGAACCAAACTAATACGCAGCCTAATGGCGTGCTCTTCTCGGTTCCGGCTGGCACACCTGATGGTACAGTCCTGTGCTTTAGTGCTACCGTCTGGCAGAGCAATGCCAACCCGGGCTCACAGGCTACAGGCCCGCAGCACTGCTTCACGGTCTACCGGCCGCATTACCCAGGAATAATTGGGTCTAATGGGGATGTGCACGCCGGCGGTACATTGTGCGGCCAGACTACCGCCAGCCAGCATTCCATTAACCTCAACTCAAACTCAAATTCTTACAATGAGTACGTTCTGTCTGCTAGTGGTACCATCGCTGGTTATGGTTCAAACAATAGCCCGGGCAATACGGCGGCTACGCTTGGCAATGCTAGTGGGCTCGGTAATTACTACTCGATCTGTCGGCCTGATCTGGTAGCCGAAGCTACCAAGTATTTCACGACCACGGCACCGCCGTCTTGGACGCCGCTAGCGGGTGGCAGTTATGATTTGGCCTCGTTGCCGGCTTCGCCTTCGGGCATCTACATTGCCAATGGCGTGGGCAGCATCTCGCTCCATACCTCAGCGGCCGGCTTTAGTATTGCCAAAAAGATTACGATTGTGGCGCTGTCTGGTACTACCGTAACCATCGACGGCACTATTAAGCTCAATACACCCAACGTGCCGGGTAGCCAGGCGCCATCAGTGGGCATCATTGCTGCGGGCGACATCAACATCAAGGGTGCGGCTACGCGGGTGGACGCCTACTTATTTGCCAATGGCACTATCAACACGTGCCTAGAGGGCGCAACGGCTGCTTGTTTGAATGAGCTGGATGTGAATGGATTCCTGATGGCCAACGCCTTATCATTCCGTCGGCTTGGTCCTGGCACCGGCCCTACGGCTACGGTAGGGGAACGGATAACCCTGACCGGTCAAATCTACCTCAATCCGCCGACATTCTTTGACGACGCTTCAACAATCAACCTGCTGCAGAACCAGGGCGAAAAGCCGCCATTGAATTAACAAAACCCGTTCCCCTGTTAAATTGGTTATGGTAAAATTTTCGTAATGAGTCTATTTGTCAAAGACACTGAGTTTTTTGGCCTCGACATTGGGTCAACGGCCATTCGGCTGGTGCAGCTGCACCACGGCGGAGCACACCCGGCGTTGGCAGCTTACGGCGCTATTGCCGTGCCCGGCAACATTACCACGAGCGATTCGAAGATCGATCAAGACAAGGTAGCTGAGCTCATTCGCCAGCTAGTGAAGGAGAATCACGTTACGCTTAAGGATGTAGTGGTGGGTCTGCCTTCAGCCAAGGTGTTTGCTACGGTTATTACCACGCCTAAGCTCGAACACGACCAGCTAGCTAAGGCCATCCGGTTCCAGGCCGAGCAGTACATACCAATGGCTATCAATCAGGTGAAGCTGGACTGGGCCGTAATCGACCAATCAGCCGATGGCAAGAGCCTGGAAGTGTTGCTAGTGGCGGCACCTAATACGGTGGTAGAGAAGTACATGGCTATCCTGGAAGTGGCCGAATTGGAGCCCCTGGCGCTGGAGGCTAATGCCATCGCTGCCGCTCGCGCTCTGGTGCCGCCGAGCACATTGGCTGTGGCTATTCTGGACCTCGGCTCGCTCGATTCTGATATCTCGATTGTCTGGAAGAACACGCCACGGCTCATCCGGAGCGTGAGTGTGGGCGGTCTAACGTTGGTACGCAGTGTGGCTCAGAACCTTGGCCTCGATGAGGTGCAGGCGAATCAGTTTACCTACAAATTCGGTCTCACCCAGAGCAAGCTGGAAGGGCAGGTGTACAAGGCCATTAAGCCGACGCTCGACAGCCTAGTGCAGGAGATCGAGAAGTCGGTCAAGTTCTTTAACGGTCGCTATCCAGATGTCAAGCTCGAGAAGTTAGTGGTGACTGGTAGTGCAGCAGTGCTCCCAGAACTGGGGCCGTTCCTGGCCAACTCCATTGGTATGCCGGTGGAGTTTGGTAATGCTTGGATCAACGTGTCGTATCCATCGAGCCTGCAAGATAAGCTGATGAGTCTATCGAGCGAATACGCGGCAGCGGTAGGCCTGGCCGGCCGGGGGAGCATCGGATGAGCATTCTGATTAACCTCCTGCCTGATACTCGCCAGGCCAAGCAGCGCGACCACCAGCGCCGGCAGCTGGCTACTGGCATTGCTGTGGTGGTGTGGGTGGTGGTCGGCGGCATCGTAGTGTTGCTGACGCTCTATATGGAAGGCCAAAAGCTAGCCATCGGCAATTACAACAAGCAAATTAGCGACAAAGAGACCCAACTCCAGGGCACCAGTGGCCTGCTCGATGCCTTAACGGCCCAGCAGCATCTTAATTCGCTGCCGCAGCTATACAACCAGCGGGTGTATCTCACCAAATTCTTTACCGCCTACACTGCAGCCAACCCCAATGACGTCACCGTGAGCAGTCTGGTCATCGATAACACCAACGCCATGACTATAAACGGTACGGGTCGTACTTACGCCGCCGTTGCCAAGCTGGCCAAGGCGCTGGAGGCCGATAATGTCACGGTGGGAAGTGGCGCTAACAGTGGCAACCAGCCGTACTTTACGAACGTTGCCATTCAATCGGTGAGCCGGAGTAATAACCAGGTGAATTTTACGCTTAATGCAACCGTGGGATCAGGAGCAACCAGTGGCAAGTAAGAAACCGATGTCGAATAATAACTACTTCATTATCTTGCTGCTCGTGACGCTGTTGGTGATCGGCGGTGGCGGCCTGGCGGCCAAGAGCTTGGTCGATAGTATCCTCCTTAATACCAAGGTAGTGACAGCTAAAGATAAGGCCAATAAGCAGCTGGATGCCGATGTGACAGCTGCCCCGCAGCTGGTGCAGGCCTATGCCAACCTTGGCTCTAGTAAACAGCTGGTGGCTGATGCACTGCCCAATACCAGCGATTTCCCGGCCTTCATTGGCATGATGGAGAATCTAAGCACGAGCGTAGGCGTGAACCTCAAGTCGGTCAGCCCCAGCCAGGTTGGTGCTGCCGCAACCGCAGGGACAACGGGTGGCACCGGCACAAGTGCTGCCAATGGTAGCTCCCTCACGCCGGCGCCGCAGTCGTATGACCTTACGCTGAGCTTGGAGGGTAATTACGGTAATCTGCAAAAGCTGCTTAAGGCTATTGAGCAATCGGCCCGGCCCATGCGCGTAACGGCGGTTCAGCTGAGTGGTTCGGGTAGCAATCTGGCTATGCAGCTGGATGTCACCACCTTCTACCAGGATAAAGCCACGTTGCCAATTAAGATGGAGACGGTGAAGTAATGAAGCGCAAAGACGTTATCTCACTCGTAATTGCAGCTCTTATTTTTGTGGTGGCAGGCTATCTGGTGTACACGCAATTGATGCCCAAGAGTGCCTCAACCGCCAAGCAGCAGGGTACGCAAATTGAGGTGGTGGGCTCAATTGAATCTAATTTTGATAGCGGTACGTTATCGCAGCTGGGCGATTCATCCCAGGTGCATGATTACGCCATTCCATTTGACCTCACCACCGGGCTTGGTAATCAATCGGTCTTTGGCCAGTAGGGAGGTGACTCATGCTGTCGGTTGAGGGTCAGCATAAAATTGAAGATCTCCTACTGTCTGGCAAGCTGCTCACTAAAGATCAGCTGGAAGATGCCAAGGTCTCGGCGCTCAAGGAGAGCAAGCCGCTCATTTCTTACATTGCCGAGAAAGAGCTGGTTGGCGAGGAGGACCTCACGCGCCTGTCGGCCGAGGCTATGGGCGTGCCG
>JARIHM010000134.1 GCA_029288275.1 Candidatus Saccharimonadota bacterium
GCACAAACCGGGTCATATCAACGCCATTGGTAATGACTTTAATCTTAGACTCAGGGATACCGGTCGCACAGTAGGCTGCCTTCGCCACCTCGGAATTGATGGTACAGAGGCTTATGCGGCCTGACAGCACCCCTACTCGAAGCTCATCTAGGGCCGCTCCTTGGTTCTCGGGATCGGAACGGTGGAGGCATGCCAGGATGGGTTTGCCCACGTCAGCGGCCTGGTTAAGGAGACCCAATGGCTGCTCCTTAAGGGACAGAATGACGTCGCTATCCGCCGCCAGCCGCTCGAATGCAGCGAGCTCATGGGGGGCAAATTCAGTGCGCTCCGAGATGGTTTCAGAGGTGCGTCCAAGCGAAGTCACGGGAATGCCTTTGGCGGTCAGTGCCTGGTAGCAGCTGTCGTTAGCCATGTGCTGGAGCGTATGCTGCCGGTACGCCTCGCTCTGAATACTCAGGACCGTATGTCGTTGCCGGTAGTCGGCCTGAAGACTCCGAATTAAATCGCTATGAAGGATACGGGCGCCGCCGAGGAAGAATTCCTGGTAGACGGACAAAACTCGCAGTTGTGACTCCATGGTGAAGTTCCCTCGGTTTTTTAGTGACAAAAAGGAGCTCGGGCCGTTGATGATTATAAAGACCAAAGGGGGCTGTCTATTTGAGTAATTGAACAAATTATTTATGCTATTTTGGCTATTTATTTGTATTTTTAGCCAATTATCGGAGATGTATTCGCCCGTATGCTAACGATTGCCGTGCCTGTTTATTTTTCTATTCGGACGAGGAAACATGAACCCTTCGGTCTTGATCGAGCAAACGGCTCAGGCATTCCTGGACGAGCCGGCACTCTATCAGAGCATTTTGACAGACATGGAACAGCAGCTGTGGGAGTACTATGCAAGGCTTGATCAACGCTTGCCAATGAAGGCGGCTTTTCTGGTGGCGCGTAGCCTCCGGGCTGCCACCTTTGCCGCCGTGAGCCATATCGTGTATACCGAGCTTGTGCGGCTGTTATGGCCCCGGCTGCAGGATCAGGCATCGCTGGTAACGGCTGTTATGCCGGACGCGGCCCAGGCCATTCTGTACGATGAGTCAGACTATGTTGAGTCGTATCAGGGCTCCTGCAATATGTTTATGCAAACGCTGACCGGATGGCTACAGATGGTCTCGGTCAGGGTGCTTGATCGCTTGCGACAGGCCACAGATGACCCAGAAGCAATGCTTTGGCGGGCGCATACCCTGGCCCAGCAACGGTTGGGCGATGCCGCGCTTCATTACCTCGGAGAGGGTCATAACCCTCCTGATCCTTACGATAACTGGGTTCGAGCCAGTATGCCCGGTAACGCAGAAGCCGTCATGGGAGTGCTTATCCATTGGGCGGCGATGAAGACACATATGGATTCGCATCAACGACTTACCGTGGAGGATTTGGCTTCGCATGCTCGAAGCCAGCTTGATTGCCTTACATGGATGGCGCATACGAGCCGGAGTTTGGTTGTGTCGTGCTTTCATGGACCCAATTCCATCTCGAAACAGTTTCTTCGCTATGAAGGCAGGAAGTTGACTGACCTGAGTGATTTTTTCCCGGAATATACTTCTGCCGTGAGCCTAGATGAGAGCGGATTGCCGCGCCATTGGGTGAGGGCCGGCCTCCAGGACGGTCCTTGGGACCGGCCGGGCTTTTGTCCGGCAATTTTTCCGTTGCGCTCACCGCGAGCCGAGGATCGGCAGATCATTGTGGATCTGCTTGCTTGGTATCGACGGCAGTATCCAGAAGCGCAGATTATCTGGACGGCGGCGGAGGATGAGGGTCTGGTTGACCGGACTACTCTGGCGTTGATGCTAGGCATTTGTGTGGCTGAAGAGACGATTTATCCTGTCTGGCCAAAGGTGCAATTGCATACGGAAGGATAGTGAAGCCATGACCGGACCAGCCCGATGGGTGGAGCGCTGTGCCCAGCGGATTCTCGATGAACCAGCGCAGACGGATGCCGCACTTAGGGATCTGGAGAACCAATTGGAGCAGCATTACGAGGTATTGCTCCGGCGGCGGCCAGAGGAGGGCGAATTTGTTATTGCCACCTGGTTGCGATCAGCGGCCTGGAGTGCCATCAGCCACCTCGTGTATGACCGATTGATCGGGCTGATCTTACCAGTTGTCGAAGGTGGTGGCTCGTTGGTAGCAGCCACTGATATTGCCGCGCCCTTGTTGGCCGACGGTTTGGCGACGGGTCCTTATGGCTCGTATCAGGTAGAACAACGATCAGGAGCCTGCGATCGATTTCTGCGCACGGTTATTTACTGGCAGCATCGGGCGACACAAGAGACAATAAAGCAATGGAGGCGAGGACCAGAAGATCCTCAACACCAATTATGGCTCGCCTTGAACAGCGTCCAGCGACGACTACATCTGGTGCGACTAGCCTATCAGCTCGGGGGTCGTCCCGACCCAGAAGGATATGAGTGTTGGGTTCAAGAGACCATCCCAGAGTCGACCGAGGCGGCCCTGGAGTTATTGCTCCTGGGCGGCGTTATCACTACGCACCATGGATTGCGTGAGCCATTGACGGTTCAGCGTCTGACAGCCTACACATCGGCCAAGATTGACGCACTGAGTTGGCTTGCTACGGTCAAGCGATCGTTATTTAAGCGTCATGTCTTTACGGACGAGCGGCTCGCCCGGACGTTTGAGGCCCATGAGAATGGCACCCTGAAGGCATCGGAAGAGTTCTTTGCCGATCGGGTAAGCTGGGACGACGTCGAAGCGGCGCTGCCATTGTGCGCCTGGCAGGCCAGCGGACTACGAGAGCAGCCTTGGGAACGGCACGGCGCCTGCGTAGGGGTGGCGGTGTTGCGATCGCCTGACCCGGCTAGCCGGGAGCAGGCTTTGCGCTTCTTTGGCGCTTTCAAGCGCCGCTACCCACTGCTGCGAGCAATTTGGGGCGATGATGGCGGTTTTGACCGCATCACCGTGCTTTTGCTGCTCAGTCTATTGGTAGCTGAAGAAACCGTCTATGCAGCTTGGCCGCAGTTGGCTACAGATTAGCTTAAGGCCCGAAGTGCTTTATGCGCTTCGGGCCGTTTTCTTGCCTTGCGAGCACCAGATAGCGGCTGCTACACTAGGGAGGATGATGATGGTTGCTCGATGATTAACCGACTGCTCGGCTTGCTGTCGCATGACATTGGTATTGACCTTGGTACGGCCAATACCTTGGTGTATGTGCGTGGCAAGGGGATTGTCATTAATGAGCCCAGCGTGGTGGCGGTCAACACGAAAACGAAGCAGGTGCTGGCGATTGGCGATGAGGCCAAGAAGATGGTGGGTAAGACGCCGGCCAGCATTGTGGCCACGCGGCCGCTGGTGGATGGCGTGGTGAGCGACTTTGAAGTGACGGAGCAAATGCTCAAATACTTCATCAACAAAGTTCACCAGGAAAGCTATAGTGTGTTTCCGCGGCCGCGGGTGGTGGTAGGTATTCCCTCGGGCGTGACCGAGGTGGAGAAGCGGGCGGTGGAAGATGCTGCCACTAACGCCGGCGCCCGGCAAACATTCCTGATTGAAGAGCCCATGGCGGCGGCCATTGGCTCGCGGCTACCCATTCAGGATGCGGCTGGTAGCATGATTGTGGACATCGGTGGTGGCACCACTGAAGTGGCTATCATTAGTTTGGGAGGGATCGTGGCTTCACGAAGCCTCAGAGTGGCGGGGGATGAGCTTAGTGACGACATTATTCAGTACGCGCGCGAGGAATTTAATCTGCAGATTGGCGAGCGCACGGCCGAGAATATCAAAATTGCCATTGGCTCAGCCTGTCCGCTCAAAGATTTGACGGCTGTGCCCATGCGCGGGCGTGATCTGGTAACTGGCCTGCCCAAGGAGATCATGATCGAGCCAGACCAAGTGCGCCAGGCTCTGGCTCGCAGCGTGCGCGATATCGTAGAGGCCATCAAGATTACCATCGAGGAAACTCCGCCGGAGCTGGTGGCCGATATCATGGAGCGAGGCATTTATTTGGCCGGCGGCGGTGCGCTGCTCAAGGGTCTGGATGAGCTCATCACCAAGGAGACCAAGATGCCGGTCCATGTGGCTGATGATCCGCTCACAGCGGTGGGTCGGGGCACCGGCTTGGTACTTGAGGATCTGGACGCGCTCAAAGAGGTACTGGTGCCCACTCAATTTGGGAAGATTCCGCGCTAAAACGGATAGTAGTAGGTGAACGATGCAGATTGAGCAAAGAGGACGGGTGGGACGCAGCGATTTTCGGGGCAAAGATATCACGGGTAAGCCGTATCGCTTTGAAATGAACAGAAAATCGCCGGTTCGTGATACTTTGTCTCAAAAATCGTGCAACCGTAAGGGGCTATCAGTATGAAACAATCACAGGCCAATCGCAGAATCGTTATTGCGGTCGGGGCTGGCGGCCTACTGGTGGCAGCGGGACTATTGGGCTGGCTGGGGCCAGTACGCTGGGTCTACGACCTGTCTCTTATACACATCTCCGAGCCCACGAGACTACGCTGCATCTCG
>JARIHM010000146.1 GCA_029288275.1 Candidatus Saccharimonadota bacterium
CGATTTCTAGGTGCAGCACTCATTCTTCTGGCGCTTCTCCTGGGTCTGTGGCGTACGCAACTTTGGCGGACTGACCAAGCGCGGCTCATCAGCCAAATCGGCCAAACTATTACTGCCACCGCAGTAGTAGCCGACGACCCCGGCTATGATCCGCGGGGTTTCATGAACTTTAAGCTTGGCGCGCTCACTGTTAACGATCGGCCACAGTCTGGCACGTTAAGCGTCTATATGTACCAGTTGAATCTGCACCGTGGCTGGCGGGTACAGGCTACCGGCAAACTCAAAGCTGGCTTTGGTAATGATCCGGTCGAGCTGAGTTACCCGAAGCTTACGGTGCTCTCAACCGATCAATCGTGGCTTGAGCGGCTGAGACAGCGTTTCTTTGTGGGCACGCGAACCGCCTTGGCCGAGCCGGTAGCCTCATTTGCGCTGGGTCTGCTTATTGGGGTGCGAGCGCTTATTCCGAAAGATCTACAGACGCAGCTAGCGCTGGTTGGCTTAAGCCACCTAGTGGCAGTGTCGGGGTACAACCTTACCATTATTGTGCTGGCGGCTCATCGCCTGTTGCAACGGTTTGGGCGCGGTGTCGCACTAGCAGGTTCGTTCTGGCTCATAGGTGGCTTTGTACTTGTAACCGGGGCTAGCGCCAGTATTGTGCGGGCTAGTCTGGTGTCGATCTTAGGCTTGCTGGCGGCGTTTTATGGGCGCCGGTTTGAGCCGCTGGTACTTATTTTGCTCACGGCGGCCGCCACTGCTCTCTACGATCCCAGCTTCCTGACTGACCTTGGCTGGTTGTTATCGTTCCTGGCCTTTGTAGGCATTTTAATGCTGGCACCAGCCATCACCGCCCGCGTGGGCAATCCCAGTAACATGCTTGTTAAACTGTTTATCGAGTCGACTGCAGCGCAGGTTATTACCATTCCGCTTATCCTGTATTATTTTGGCCAGCTTTCAATTGTAGCGCCCCTGACGAATCTGATTATCTTGCCGATGGTGCCACTAGCCATGCTACTGAGCTTCATCGCTGGCGTGGCCGGCCTATTGGTCCCGGCTTTTGCGGGCTGGCTGGCGTGGCCGGCCGAACTATTATTGCAGTTTATGCTAAAGCTGATTGACGGCTTTGCTCGGCTTCCCTGGGCCGGTACTACGGTGCACATTGACCTGCTCACCATGCTGGTGATGTATGGTTGCGTACTAATGATCCTCAGCGCCCTTATTAAGAAAACAAAAAAGCTGAGTTAGGACGACGGTTATTGCCGTCCTAACTCAGCGGTTTTTACCAGAGAGGAGCGTGCTTTATCACTTGGCGCCAACTGCCGCCATTACGCTCGAAGGTGATCCAGTACTCCTCGTAGGTGTTGTTACCGATGTAACCAGCCACCATATCTCGCAGCATCGCGGGCGTTGCATCCTCCAGAGGATAGTACTCATGGATGATGCACTCGGTGCAGCCGCAGCCTTCCGGATCGATGGCGCTGGGAACCAGGCAGCTCTGAGCGTTGAAGCGCCACCAATGGCTGCTCTGGTACCGCTCGTATTCGGCCGCAACCGTCTCGGGCTCTTCCCATAGCAAGTCGAAGCCTGGCGGCCATTTGCTTGGTTCAAGCTCGGTCAGGACCCGCATCACTGCCTGGAATGGGGTGGTCCAGAAGCGGTGCCGGGCGAGCAAGACATGGGCCTCGAGAATCTGCGGAACGTAATCTTCGGGCCGCCAGTGGGGATCGGTAACCGTCAGATAATCGTCTGAGAAGTTCTCGAGCGGTAATTTAAGCCTGGTCTTCTCCTACCCTTAGCTCAACTGGGAGGCTGATTCGGAAATTGAATAGTTTGATGGTCGTGGTCATGAGAGATCCTCTCTAACGCTGGGCGTTGAGCGATATCACTCTACAATAAGACATTCATAGTTACAAGTAGCACTGTAGAACAGAAATCCGCCGGAACGAGGCCACCAGGGGTGAGTCTCGTTCCGGCGGAGTGTAGCTAGCTGCCGAGCAACTGCTTCAGCCGGTTCCAGGCTGTGGCGGTCGCCTTGGCCCAGCGGTAGACCTGCTCCGGATCACTCGGATCGGGTGTCTGGCGCGGGCTGCGTGAGCGCGCCCTGTGATCTGCGCTACCGAAGTCCAGAATCTCATCCGGCTCCAACGTCTCCAGCTGCTCAAGGAAGAACAGCAGAAGTGTGTCCGACAGGGTCAGGTAGCCGAACGGCTGGGCCGTGTGGTTCTGGAGCAACTGCATGTAGACGTGGTTGAGCTCGTCGCTGAACCTTGCCGGCCGCATCAGCCCCTCCACGGGCGAGACTGGTGTGAACTCCGGCGTGGCGTTCTCGAGACGGTAGTACCGTCCGTCGAGTGCGACGACGAGTGTAAGCCGGCCATCGTCGCCCAGTGACGCCATCACCGGTTCCGGAACCAGCGCAGAGCTCTTGGTTGTAGGCATGACGGATCCCTTCGGATGAGTGCGAGCGGGTAAGCTAGATATATTAATAATATCATAAATATCATAAAAGTCAAATAATTTACATTTCAGCTGCAAGGAAATAAACTTTTCAAGTAGCTGATTTGGCAATCTTTGAGGGGAGAAGCTATGGGCCTGAATTGGTTAAAAGTGGGCCAAGAAGTCAGGGATATGCATGATGCTGAAGCAGCTAAGCGTGGCCAGAAGATCCAGGGCACGTGCGTTACGCCTAACTGTGGGCAGAAGCTTCAAGTCTCCGTGACACCGGAGCAGCTCGCGAAGGACCCCAAGGTACGGTGTCCGAAGTGCAAGAACAAGGCTAAGTTAAGCGAGATCCGTTACAAGCGCAACTAACGCCTTCATGGCGTCTGAGCCTTTGGCTCGGGCGCCTTTCTTTTGATATAATGAGCGTAACGGTATGCTCGGACAGATAGAGGGTTCCGGCCGAGCTTTGTTATACAAAAAGGAGAGAACCTCATGTCCGGACACTCAAAATGGGCTTCCATTAAGCATCAAAAAGGCATTAAGGACGCACGACGTGGTGCTAGTTTTACGAAATTTGCCAACCTTATCTCGGTAGCGGCCCGCAGCGGGGCTGATCCGGCTACCAACTTTAAGCTGCGCCTGGCGGTTGATTCGGCCAAGAAAGCAGCCGTGCCCAACGCCAACATTGAGCGAGCCATTCGCCGCGGTGCTGGCCTCGATGACGGCGGTGCCTTTGAAGAGGTGATGTATGAGGGTTATGGCCCCGGTGGCGTGGCAGTGCTGGTGGAGACGGCCACCGACAACCGCAACCGCACCGCCAGCGATGTGCGTAGCTCGTTTAGTAAGCATGGCGGCAGCCTGGGCACGGCTGGCTCGGTGGCCTATCAGTTTGCCCAGCGCGGTCTGATCGTCATTCCGGCCACTGATCTGGAAGCAGCCACTATGGACGCTATTGAAGCTGGCGCCGAAGATGTCGAAGAAGGAGACGGCGAGCTCATTGTCTACACGAAGCCAACCGACCTGGACGCCGTGCGCAAAGCTCTGGTCGATAAGGGCTACGAGCCGCAAAAGGCCGAGTTATCCTACGAACCGTCCAATACCATTCAGGTAACCGATGAGGCTACGGCTCGTAAGCTCATGAAACTAATGGACGCGCTCGATGAGCTTGACGACGTTACCAATACCTATTCCAACTTTGACATCGCACCCGAGCTCATGGACCAATTGGCGTAGCGGCATGGCCGGCTTATATTTCATTGCCGGCGTGGGACTACCGGGGGCGGGTAAGTCGACCTTTCTAGAGCGATTTAGTGCCGAGAACCACTGGTTCTACTGGCGGGGTGATGAAGTGCGACGGCGAATCTTTGATCAGCCACAGCATGATGAGCATGAGACCCACGTGCTGAGCCGTGCGAGCAAATATGCGCTTGAAGCAGCACTAAAGGTCGGCTTGAGTGCTGTCTACGACGCTAATATTATGACGCGTGCTAGCCGTGAGCGGCAGGCGGCGTTGGCGGCTCGGTACGGCGCCGAATTTCGCCTTTTGTGGTTTGATGTCCCGGAAGCGGTAGCTCTGGAGCGTGCCGAGCGACGGGAGGATACTGCTCACGGCGACTGGAAAACCTACTTGGGCAGCTTTGAACCGAAAGAGATTATTCCGCGGATGATGCGCGAGATTGAATGGCCCACCCCTGATGAGCCGGTCATCCGGTTGGACGGTCAGGCACCGTACGAGACGCAGCGGGCCGAGGTATTGCGCCGGCTGGGTCTATGAGAATCCTTGGCGTTGATCCAGGCACAGCCACCACTGGTTTTGGCATTATTGAATATGAACGAGGCCAGTATGCCTTCGTTGATGCCGGGGTGATTACCACGCCGGCCGGTCAGCCTATGCCGGAGCGTCTGGTGACATTGCACGAGGAGCTAGCCGAGGTGATCCGCGAGACCAAGCCGGCCCAGGCGGCCGTGGAGCTACTATACTTCTCTACGAATGTCACTACGGCCATTAGCGTGGGCCAGGCTCGCGGCGTGATCCTCCTAGCGCTAGCCGAGGCCGGCCTCATTCCAGCTGAATATACGCCCATGCAAGTGAAGCAGGCGGTAACGGGCTACGGTGGTGCCAAGAAACCACAGATCCAGGAGATGGTGCGAGTGTTGCTCAAGCTGCCTACCATTCCCAAGCCTGATGATGCGGCCGATGCCCTGGCTATCGCCATGACACACGCACAGCAAGCCGATTCCCTACGCTAGGGTTGCCGTAGAAGAGAATTTATTTTATAATACTACTCGTCCAATGTAGCTTCACCGGTTCGAAGGGAAGTGGTCGATGTGGCCAATTGGCAGCGGCTGCCGGAAAGCGTCCTGAAGTGGACGCGAGTGGCAACGCACGTCCACACAGCGGGCAATTCGGCCTGCTCTGGCCAACAGACCGTCGCGGAGGTGATTCAGACCGCTCGAGAGCTGGGTTTTGAGACGGTGGTGCTCAATGAGCACACTGGCAATCCCGGCGCCCCAACCCGATTGCCCGCCAACGCGCCGGAGATTAAGGCTCTGACGGCTCACGGCCAGCACGTGGCCAGGGCGGCGGCCGCGACCGGTTATGACCTGCGATTTGGCCTGGAAGCTAATACGGTTCCACGCCGCCACGGCAGTGTCATGCGCTACGAGCTTGACTGGGACAGCCACTACGCCGGTTTGTCGCGGAGCAGGCTCAATATTGGCTCGCTCCATGGCGACGCAGGCCAGTACAAGCAGCCGGCCGAGCTGTGGAATGCGATCGCGGCGTTGTGTCACAGTCCGCGGGTCGACGTGCTCGGCCACATTACGCGTTATGTCAGTAATGTGGAGTTTGATTGGAGCAAGGTGGGCCAGCTGGCCGCCATCACGGGTACGGTCGTCGAGCTCAATCTGAACCTGATGTTCAAGGAGCTTGGTCAGAACAAGCCCAAGCCGGATGAGTCGTTTGACAGCCAGTTCCACCGAAGCTTCCTCAAGGCCATCGCCAGCACCGACGCACTGGTGTCCATTGGCCTCGACGTGCACAATGCTGGTATGTGGCCGGGCGCCGAGGTCCGTGAAGGCTGGGAGACGAGCCTGGAGCGGGTCCAGTTTATTCTGGGCCTCATCGAGGAGGCTGGTTTCACGCCGGAGCGCGTGGTGAACTCGACGCGCAAGGGTTTCGATTACGTGCTGAGCCAGCCGAAACACAAGCGTTTTTAACGAACGCGGGCCCGGCAGCGATCATCGCTGCCGGGCCATTCTTTTATTGATACAGCTTGTCGTAATAATCGCGCAGCATACGGGCGGCCGTGAACTGCTGTTCAATCAAGCCAATGTTGGCCCGCATCTTCTTCATCCACTCAGCGTGATGATTGTAAAAGAGCGGCGCAATGTCATGCTCGAGGATGTCATACAGCGCCGGTCCGGGATTATCTATCGGCACGTTCCAACCAATTGGCTTGATGTCGATCTCGTCAATCCATCCGTCCGAAGTACTAAACTGCAATGCGCCGTTTAAGCTCGCCTTCATACCCGAGGTCCCGCAGGCTTCCTGGCCGCGAATGGGCGTATTCAGCCAGAGGTCGGCCCCTTGCACAAGCAGCCGGGCCGTGCGTGGATTGTAATGGGGCAGGTAGGCAAACGAGTCGGCCAGTTCTGGCTTTTTAGCCGCCGCAATAATATCGTTCATCAGCGCCAGGCCAGCAGCATCGGCCAAGTTCGCTTGGCCGGCTACGATAAACTGAATCGGCCGCTCGGCGTGGTGGGCTAGAGCAATCAGCCGTTCCAGATTATTGATGAGCAGCTCGGGCCGTTTGTAGGCCGTCATGCGGCGCGCCCACACCACCGTCAGGTGATCTGGGTGGAGCCGTTTGTTCGTCTCGGTGCGAACGTAATCAAGAAGCTGTTGACGATTAAGGCAGTGCATTTGCCAGAGGTTATCATCATCAAAGTTGAGCGGATGGCCATCCAGCGTGGCAGCCCGCCAGCGGGGGCTAAATACACCGTTCGTGATGGCAATGAGCGGGCTGCCGGGGTGCGCCTCGGCCTCGGCCTTCACGTGAATGACCGAAACACCGCTCTGCCGGGCTGAAATCGTCAAGAGAAACTTGGTGGTCGAAAAGTAACTATCAGGCTTGCCACCAAGTGCCATGAGGTCGTAGACGCTGCCCTTGGCGGCGGCTAGGGTGGTGCCTAGCACTTCCTCTAGCGCCTGGTGATCTAAGGTGAGCCCGGCACCGGCTAGAATCGTGTGCTTTGTAGCCACAAGCTGCGGCTTTACGGCCGCCAGTGCCTCGGCCAGAGTAAGCTCAGGATGCAACTGCTGCTGGCGCAGCGCCACCGCCAGCCCCACAAACGACATATGGCCTTCATTGAGGTGATACACATCTGGCTGTACTTTGAGCGCCTCTAGCATAGCCACGCCGGCCAGGCCAAGTACCACTTGCTGGCGCAGCATTACGCCGGGCAGGCTGTCGTACAAGTGGTTGGTAATCTTTTGTGCCTCGGGCGAATTGCCTTCTACACGGGTATCCAGCAGCAGGAGGCTAGCTGTGTCGTACATCTTGCGCCAGGCACGCACCGCCACCTGCTCGGTACCCACAGGCACTTGTACCGTGAGCGGTTGGCCGTCATCGCCCTTTACGATCTCGAAGCCCTCGGCCGAGAGCCGGCTAATAATCGACCGGTTATCGGTATCGCCGGCCGTAAACGCCTCATGATATACCAAGCCTACGGCGTGAAAGTCACGTTGTTCGGCGCCGGCCTCCTGCACGATATCGCCGGCCAGAATGCCTAGGCCGCCTGCATAAATTGGTAGTGAATCGGCCACCGAGTATTCGGCAGAAAAGTAAGCGATAGTCTTCATGCTTAAAGTATAAAGACTTACCAGATGAAAGCCAAAGCCCTAGGCTTTAAAGTACTCACTGGTAGCCAGAATATTGCTAATGGTAGCTTGAAAAAAAGCAATGGCCCGCTGGTCATAGTCTGGCCCGCCGATGGGACCGCCCTCGGCAAAATACTGGTGGTTGGCAAAGCTCTGGATGAGCAGCTCCGACTCCCAATACAACCGACCGTGTCCCTTAAAGTACCCTTCGGCCTCTAGCAGCCGGACATACTCGGCTTGCCATTCGGGATCATCAAAACAACGCATCCATAGTACCGATACGTCTTGCAACGCATGACCCCAGCCTACGTTCTCCCAATCGATCAGACTTACCTTGTCGTGCACCAAAAACAGATGGCAGGAGTAGGGCTCGTATTGGGTGATGACTGGTTCGTAGTCGCTGTAGTGGGGCGCGGCCGCAGCAAAGGCAGCTTGCAGGCGATCGGCCGCGCCTCGAAATGCGGGCATTAGCCGGGCCCGTTCAACGCTGCGTTCAAACCGGCTCTGGTTGGTAAGGGTGGAGGTAAAGTCCTTAATGTAATCGGTTAAGCTCTCTGGCAGCCGATCACTCAAACTGTGCAGCTTGATAAAGAAATCAATGACCTGGCGCGGCGTTATACTCCGGTAAAAGCGGGGGCTAAAGATAAAGTTCGAATCCCAGGCCGACATCGGCCGCTCATCAATGAACGTGCGCAGCGACCATACGGGTGATGTCTCCGACAGGGCAATAATTTGGGGCTCAAACCCCGCTTCGCCTAGCTGTTGCGAAAAGAATTGCAAAAATAACGCTTCCTTGAGGAGCCGCCGCTCAAGTTTATCGATGCGCTCAAATTCGGTCCAGACGTAACCGGGCGGCGTATTGTGGGGACCACGCTCGGCCTCTGGCAGTACCATCTTAAACATACCGCGCCGGTCGCCGCTACGCACTTCTAGGCAAATAAACCGCGGGCCATAGCGCAACACGCGAATCAGTTCAAAGTGATTTTGCTCTAAAACGCCGCGGACAAACGGCGAAATCTCTAGGATAGAGGACATGGTATAGGCCTAGCTTAGGATAGTGTGATGAGCGGCTCCTTAAGCGCCGCGTTGTTCAGGCTGGCCGCCGCGAATGCGACGATAGGGTGCCGTGTATTTGTCGAGAGTGCGTTCGATTTGGTCGTTAGGTAACTTAGTTCGTAAGAGGTCAACGGCGTGGACGGCTTCGTAAATATCAGTCTTATGCTCAATCTTGTAGACCGCATCGCGCCAGAGAACGGCCGCTTCATAGTCGCCGCGTTTAGCGGCAGTCTGTTCTTGCTCCTTCATCATGTCTATAAAAGCGTGGTAGATGCCAACTTCGCGGCCGCCAGCCTCGAGTGTTCGTTCCTTAAAAGGAATTCGTAGCATATTA
>JARIHM010000177.1 GCA_029288275.1 Candidatus Saccharimonadota bacterium
GTAAGATCGTCGGCTGCGTCAGATGTGTATAAGAGACAGGCTCAATGCCGGCAATGGCAACAAGATTATTGTGGGATCGGCCACAACCGACACCAACCAGGTGCTGCTCCAAGTTGACTCATTTAGTACCTTTGCCGACACGGCTAGCTGCACCACCAGCACCAACCAGGGCGCCTTGTACTACAACACTTCCAGCAATGCCGTGCGCGGTTGTATCAACGGCGGGTGGGAAGATCTGGTATCGACGGCCGGCCTGGGCATCATGCTGTTTGGCGTAGTGCCGGACAGCGGCTCCGGTTCCGATCCGGGTGATCTCCCGGCGCTGAGCACTTCTGGCAAGAGCGGCCCGTGCAAAGTATCGGCCGCTACGGCGAGCACGGTAAACATTGAAGGCTGCACGCTCTACTCCGGCGGCCGTAAGCGGGTGGTGGCTACGAACACAGCCTTTAGCGTACCGCTTAGCGGCACCAATATCTGGGTACATATTTGTATGAATAACGTGGCCGGCAGCGAGAATGTTCCGCTGGCTACGGCTGCTACCACCGAAATCGGCTCTCTGCCGACATTCAATATCAACAACCCAGTGGTCTGCTTGGCTGATGTGAAGGTGAGTGGTACCACTATCCAAGCCGTCTACGACACCCGGCCATTTATTAGCTCAATGAAGGAGTTCGTCACGGCCTCTACGGCAGTGGGCAATGGCTGGATTGTTATCCCGAGCAGCGGCAACGTTGTTCCGCCTGGCACTCTGACGTCGGCCCAGTCAGTACGCGGGGTAGTGGTGGCTACGAATGGTTCCACCTCTACTACTACGCCCAACGCCATCATTGCGGTATCTGGCCCAACGGAAGTGAAAGCTACGGCTGGTTCGGTTGGGGCTATTGTTACCCAAGGCATTACCACCAATGGGTATGCTGTTACCGGCGGCGTCAATACCAATACTTATAGCCAGATGGGCTATACGCGCAAAGCCTTCCCGGCGACGGCTTGTACCACGACCCTGAGCGCAGCTAACTGTGATGACTCACTTTATTTCTTCATGAGTTTACGATGATGAGACAACGACTGAATCAACCAATTTGGTGGACCATCGGCGGGGCAGCGGCAGTGGGGCTGGTGCTGGCCAGTATTCTTGTGCTGTTGCGGCCACGGTCGCCCCTCCCAGCGCACGTCCGGCAACAGCTGAATTTTGCGCTCGTATATCCGGCCCCGGCTACTCAATATGCGATTGATCAGCAGACTATTACCTACAACAGCCAGGCTAAGGCGCTCACGTTTACCACTGCCGGGCCGTCCGGTACTTTGGTATTCAGCGAGCAGGCCACGCCGGACGCCTTTACCGACGCCCCGGATTATTTCCAAAAGCTCACCGAGAAGCTGCATGATTATGAAGATTTTGATAGTGCGATGGGCCACGTAGCGCTGACCCGGCCCGATGAGCTTAATGGAGCGCAGTCCGCGGTTGTAAATGGCAATGGCACTCTACTCTTTATTCATCCTAGCCACGACCTGAGTACCGATGACTGGCGCAAACTCATTAGTAATTTACAGGTCGCCAAGTAGACCTACCGTATCAGGTAGTATCCAACCACAAGCAGCATTTGGTATAATGGCTCTACAGTAGTGAGGGTCGAGTAAGCGCTCGTGACAAAGATTATCGCGATTGCGAATCAGAAGGGTGGGGTCGGCAAGACCACCACCACCATTAACCTGGGGGCCTATTTGGCCGGCGGCAAGCGTCGTGTACTCATTGTGGACCTCGATCCGCAAGGGAATACCTCCAGTGGGCTGGGGATTGTAAAGGACGAACTATCAGGCGATCTGTACGATGTGCTGATCGAGGGTACTCCGGCGGCGGCTGTGGCTCGGCCTACCGCCGTGGACGGCTTGAGCGTGCTGCCGGCCTCCAATGTGCTAGCCGCCGCCGAGGTTGAGCTGGTAAGCCATGCGCGGCGTGAGTTTACGCTGCGCGACGCACTCACCGACCTGCCGTACGATTATGTGCTCATTGACTGCCCGCCCAGCCTGGGTATTCTCACGGTAAACGGCTTGGTGGCCGCTCATGAGCTGATTATTCCGGTGCAGGCTGAATTTTATGCACTTGAGGGGTTGGGCCAGCTCGTGCAGACGGTGCAGCGAGTGCGCAAAGGTCTCAACCCCAATCTGGGCCTGTTGGGTGTGCTCGTCACGATGCATAATGGCCGTACCAGCCTGAGTACTCAGGTACATGAGGAAGTGAAACGCCATTTTCCCGATAAAGTTTTTGAGACCGTGATCCCGCGCAATGTCCGTCTGGCCGAAGCCCCGAGCTTTGGCAAGCCCATTCTGCACTATGATAAGTGGAGCAAAGGCGCGCGCAGCTACAAAGCACTAGCCAAAGAAGTGATGGAGAGGAGCAAATAATGGCAGACAAGAAACGAGGGCTCGGACGCGGCTTTGACGCCCTTATCCCCACGCAGCTGGTGGAGGATGAATTTGATGTGACGGCTCCGGTGGACGCCAAGACGGGCGAGCGTACCTCTTCGGACACCTTACGTGAGGTCGACCCGGCGCTGGTTGATCCTAATCCGCACCAGCCACGCACTACCTTCAATGAGGCTGAGCTAGGTTCTATGGCTGACAGTGTGCGAGCGCATGGAATTCTGCAGCCTCTCGTGGTGACACAGGTGGGTGGCCGCTATGAGCTGATCGCGGGTGAGCGGCGGTTGCGGGCTGCCAAACTAGCAGGGCTGGCCACGGTGCCGGTGATTGTGCGCAGCTTTGACGAACAGCAAAAGATGGAGCTGGCGCTGATCGAGAATATTCAGCGCGCTGATCTCAACCCGATTGAGACCGCCACGGCCTACCGCAAGCTGATGGACCAGTTCAACCTGACCTACGACGCCATCGGTAAGCGGGTGGGCAAGGACCGCTCCACCGTAGCCAACACCGTGCGGCTGCTTGGCCTACCGCTCGAGGCCAAGCGGGCGCTCGTGGACGGCACCCTGACCGAAGGTCACGCTCGCGTTATTTTGAGCGTGCTCGAGACTGAAAAGCAGATTGAACTCCTTGGTTTTATTCTCAAGAACGGCTGGACTGTGCGCCAGGCCGAAGAGTTTGCGCGGGTCTTTAAGACCGCTACTGGCACCAAAGAAAAGGCTGCGGCGCGCATTGCCCAAACTAACAACCTCACCCGTACGCTCGGCGACTACTTGGGCACCAAGGTAAGCCAGGTGACTACGGCCAAGGGCGGCAAGCTTATCATCGAATATTATTCCGAAGAAGAGCTCGATCGGATTTATCAGGCCATTAAGCACGAGGGGTAATCGCCCATCGGCTTCAGCTGGTAGATTTTGCTTCGCTGTCACGAACTGGCTACCTTCTCTTCTTCGAACCTCGCTGCTGGTCCGCGTGATTACCGCCGCAAAACTACTAGCTTGCGCCGAGCTTTTGGCGTCTCATTGACGAAATCGACCGGCCTCTGTAATGTAGACCGTGGTTTAGAAACCGATACTCCGAGGGGCTATTGTGGCATCATTGGAGCAGAATCAGGCGCGAGCTGAAGGGCTCATGAAGCGGTACGGTCATACACCTAGTGCGGTGTGGATTGACAACAGTCATGACGTTCAAAATCCAGCCTGGGACAATCATTGTACCCAGTGTGACCGGCATGTCCTGATCGAACTGCCCGAAGGCAGGGTGACGTTCTCTAGGGGATTTAAGCAACCTTGTGCTGGCGCTGCGGCGCCTGTCCGTGCCAAGGCCAGTTGCTAAATCTATCTCCAAGGAGACCTTCATGTCTAGCAGTGCACCTAGCTCGGCCCGGCAGAGGGCAGCAGCGCGTGATGCAAAGGATTTTGAGCATACGCTTGGTCGCCGTTGGGCGCGCGATGCTAACGACGACTGGAAGAATTCCTGCACCCAGTGCGGCCGAAGTATATACATTACTCTGGACGAAGAGATCATCCAGTTTGGCGAAGGGTTCAATCGGTCGTGCAGTAGGATGATGGCCAAGCCGCGCGCGAAGTCTCTGTGCTAGCTGCCCAAAGTCTGGGGTTGGGGCCTTCTCCGTTCAAAACGGAGGAGGCCCGTTCTCTTGCGCGGAATCTCGGCGCTTAATTGACGTGATCATCCGTCAGCTGTAATGTAGGCTACGGCCTAAAACAGACACTCCAAGGAGTTACCGTGGCTCAAGTGAGAACGCTGGCTGCAGGCAAGGCTAAGGTCAGGGAGGAGGCGAATAAGTTCGGCCATGCTCTGGGTGTATGGCATGACAAGACTGCCGACCCGGTGGACCCGCACTGGAATAGCCGTTGCACTCTATGCTCCGAGAGCGCTGCTGTCGCTCTACCCGACGGCGACTGTTCGTATTCGTCTCGCTTTAAGCAGCCGTGTGCCGGATCTGAGGTCGCGCAACGCACCGCCAAGCGGGGTAGCTGCTAGTTCTCCAAGCCTGTTTAGGAGGAGGGCCCGCTGTGGCTCGCAGCATCCCTAGCCCAATGCAAAGATCTGCCAATGCGAGGGCGCGCCGATTTGGCCATACCCTTGGTCCATGGGTGAACAAGACCGAGTATGGCCAACTTGTGGGCTGGGGGAATGCGTGCACTAAATGCAAGCAGCCCATAGCTGTTAGAGCAGATCGCCCTTCTTACATGTCGTTCTGGGAGCCGTTTGATCGGCCATGTACTAAAGCGGCTAAGGACACCTGCTGAAGTATTCCTCTAAAAGGAGGCGTTGATGGTTGCAGAGAATGTTGAAAGCAGCAAGCGGTTGGTTAGTCGGCAAGCAAGAC
Organism: Candidatus Saccharimonadota bacterium; assembly: GCA_029288275.1. Lineage (GTDB taxonomy): Bacteria > Patescibacteriota > Saccharimonadia > UBA4664 > UBA4664 > JARIHM01. The sequence continues at coordinate 4,772 of JARIHM010000177.1, forward strand.
AAGCCGGCCACAAGCTCGGTAAGTGGAAACAGTATGACGTTAAGAACCCTTTCTTGAGCAATAGTTGCACTAAGTGCGGCGATTCCGCGAGTATTGGTCTGTCGGATGGTTCTATCCATTACGGCACCTACTTCAAGGAGCGGTGCAATGGTGGCGATAGGGATGCCGAGTCCTTCGTTAAACTGGGCCAGCAAACTGTCGCAGCGAAGGCGAGTTATTTCTGCCATGAACTTGGCGCCTGGGGAGGCAAACCTCGAGCAACCGTCGTGAAAAGTAAATGCACGGCGTGCGGCAAAGAGGCGACGGTCAAGCTGTCAAATGGCTCTATCCAGTATGGTAGGGGCTTCCAGCGGTTGTGCAGTGCTGTTGCGACTGCGCCGACCACCAAGGGTCAATGCTAGTTAGCAACAAGGGCCTCTTTCGTTCGCGAAAGAGGCCCGATTTATTTTGTAAGCGCAAAACCAGTAGTTTTGCTGAGCTAGTCACGCTGACCAGCAGCGAGATTCGAAGAAGAGAAGGTAGCCAGTTCGTGACAGCGAAGCAAAAT
>JARIHM010000180.1 GCA_029288275.1 Candidatus Saccharimonadota bacterium
CTAGAGATCGGGGTCGATGGCGGTCTCAACCAGGAGACCGGCCGCCTGGCCATCGAAGCCGGCGCCAACCTGCTCGATGTGGGCAGCTTCATTCACGAGGCCGAAGACCCCGAGATCGCCTACGTGGCCGTGGAAGCAATCGCCGAAGGGGCTTCCTAGACCCTCGGACTCGCCAAGTTTGACTTTTCCGGTTATGCTTAAAACATGAAAGAATATTTACGCTCTCGTCGTCTCATCCTGACCGCCCTGGGTACGCTCGTAGCGGCCGTAGTCCTATCAATTATCTCTCTCCTCATGCGCATTACGCCGCCCATTTATGATGGCGGTGGCCGGCAGGTCGGGCCAATTGTAATGTCACATGGTCACATTATTAACTTTACGGCGCAAGATTACGGCTGGCCGATCGGCTATTATCATATGAGTTGCTGGGGTTTTGATCATCCTTGTAGCACCAATTATTTCTGGGATTGGCGACTCTGGCTCCTGAATATAGCTTTCTGGCTGATTATAGCCGGCGGTGTCTGGTGCGTCTTCTTGTTATTTGAGCGGCGACGACGTAAAACCACTCCGAAACGCCGCAGCCGTAAGTAGCGCCTGACAAATGGTCCGGCTATGAGTATGCGACCGTCGGCGCGGAATCTGCGGTTTATCGCTGGGGCAGCGGTCGTCAGTACGACGCTAACAGCAGCTTTCTTTCTCGGTGGTCTGTATACAGCCATAACCGATGGGCGAGATTTCCTGCATCAGCAGACCTTAATGCGCACGGGCGGCCGGGCTGTCGCCCACATTGACCACGTTACGCAAGTTGGTTTGTGCTATAGGAGCTGTCCATATGAGATTGATTATCAATTTACGCCGGCCGGTGCGGGCCAGCCGGTAGCTCAGTATGTGAATTTGTCACGGTTCATAACCGTTACTACTAGCGAAGTCTGGTATGATTCCGCTCATCCCACTGACAATGTATTAGCAGTGGCTGCTATTTCGGCCTTTGATGGCTGGGAGGTCCTTATCATTTCATTTGGCCTTGGCATATGGGGTTTCATTCTTGCTCGGCATAGCTGGCGGCAGTTTTATCGTATCCTCCGGTCGCCCAATCGGGCTCGCCAAAATCAACCATAACGATTATGCTTGAGATATGACTCATCGTGAACTTGAACTCATGGCCAACGATATTCGCCAAGACATCATTAAGATGCTGGTAGAGGCGGGAAGTGGTCATAGTGCTGGGCCACTTGGTATGGCCGATATCTTTACGGCGCTGTACTTTGAGGTACTTAATCACCGGCCTAAGCAGCCCGATTGGCCGGAGCGCGATCGCCTGTTTTTGAGCAACGGTCATATTGTGCCAGTGCGCTACGCTACTATGGCTCGAGCAGGCTATTTTCCCTTGGAGGAGCTGAAAACACTGCGTAAGTTTGGCTCGCGGCTCCAGGGCCATCCCGAGCGGTTGCGGCTACCTGGGCTGGAGAGCACGAGCGGTCCGCTCGGCAGCGGGCTGAGCCAGGCAGCCGGTCATGCATTGGCACTGCGCATGGATGGCAATAAGGCGCGCGTCTACTGCATCACCAGCGATGGCGAGCATGATGAAGGTAATATCTGGGAAGCTGTATTATTCGCAGCTAAAAACAAGCTCACGAACCTCACCGTTATTATTGACCGGAACAATATTCAGATTGACGGACCGACTGAGCAGGTGATGCCCCTGGGCAATTTGGCCGCTAAGTACGCCGCCTTTGGCTGGCACGTGATCGAGATTGACGGCCACAATATGCAGGCCATTATTTCGGCTTGTGATCTTGCTAAGGCGATCGTGGAGCAGCCCGCGGTGATTATTGCCCATACCATTCCTGGTAAGGGCGTTGACTACATGGAATACGATTATCATTGGCATGGCAATCCGCCTGGCACCCTGGAAACACCCGGCGCGCCGCCTAAGGCTGAGCAGGCTAAGGTAGCGCTGCACGAGCTGCGCACTCTGGGTGGCCGCATCCGTAGTGAGCACGAGTAAGCGGGGAGCTCGGTCATCAGCGTAAGCGCTTTGTCTTTTTGCACGTGGCGCCGTATCATAGAGCTATGATCAATTCGCAGATGCATTTGAACCCCGAACTTTTGTCACCTGAGGTCAAACAAGAGCCGATTCGATCGGGTTTTGGCCGCGGTTTGCTGGCAGCGGGCGAAAGTAATAAGGACGTGGTAGCGCTATGCGCTGACCTGACTGATTCTACTAAAATGGCGGATTTCGCCAAGAGCTTTCCGGAGCGCTTTGTAGAGATCGGCGTGGCCGAGCAAAACCTTGTGACGGTAGCAGCGGGTATGGCTCTGGCCGGCAAGATTCCGTTTGTATCGAGCTACGCTGCTTTCTCGCCTGGCCGGAATTGGGAGCAAATCCGCACAACCATCTGCCTCAATGAAACTGATGTTAAGATCGCCGGTTCACATGCCGGTGTTAGTGTAGGCCCGGATGGCGCCACCCACCAGATGCTAGAGGACATAGCCCTTATGCGCGTACTACCGCGAATGATGGTAGTGGCACCCTGTGATGCCATTGAGGCCGAGAAGGCAACTAAGGCTTTAGCAAGTCACAAAGGACCGGCTTACATCCGTCTGGCCCGGGAGAAGTCGCCCATTATCACCACTGATGAGACACCCTTTGCGTTGGGCAAGGCGCAGGTATTGCGTGAAGGTACGGACCTCACTATTGTAGCCTGCGGTACGATGGTGTACTACGCGCTGCTGGCTGCCGAAGAGCTGGCTAGCAGCCATAAGCTTGACGTTGAAGTCGTGAATGCGGCCGTTATTAAGCCGCTTGATACCGTTACCATTGTGGCCAGCGCCCGCAAAACCGGCGCGGTGCTAACGGCCGAGGAGGCGCAGATTAACGGCGGCTTAGGCGGCGCCGTGGCCGAGGTTTTGGCGGATCATTATCCAGTACCTATGGCCCGCGTGGGTATGGTTGACCGTTTTGGCGAGAGCGGCACGCCGGAAGAGCTGCTAGAGCACTTTGGCTTGACGGCGCCGGGCTTAATTGAGCGGGCATTAGAACTGATCAAACGCAAAAGCCATAAATAAAAAACGGCGTCTCTTCCCGAAGAAAGAGACGCCAAAGCGCCGGTCCTAGAGCGGTAGGCAGATAGCCATGAGCCCGCCAAGGAAACCGATACCTATAATCACGTAGGCGAGTGACCGTTTGCGATCGATTCCTTGGGAACGCAGGCTCATGTAGGCGCCTACTAAACAGCAGGCAATCCCCGCGCCACCCAGGTAGTAAGGCATGGTCATGACGAGGGTCGCAGGGGATAGCTGCAGCCGCAGTGCAACTATCATCCAGGTGATCATGGCGGTTATCCAGGCCAGCCCGGCGTAGAGCCAAACGAGCTCAGCCAGACCACGAGATTTCATGAGCGGGCCCTTCACTGCAGAGACTCCCTTGGCTGTGTAGGTACAGAGCAAACAGCATTATAGTAACATTTTATATAAATTTGTCAATAATATTTACGGTTCACGCATAACTGTTTTGCTCAGCCTGGTTCTTGGAGGTATGCTAGAACCATAACCGTGGTAGGACTCTTTTACTATGCATCCGAATACCGAAGCCGCTCGTGCCCTCTATGCCCGAACTCTCAAGGAGAAATTCGCTCTGGGCGCCTTCAACGTAGATAACCAGGAGACGCTTTTAGCAATCGCGCGGGCGGCGGCGGCGCAAAAGTCACCAGTGCTAGTGGAAGCCAGTGCCGATGAGGTGATGATGATTGGTGCTCACAACCTGCGCTGTATGGTCGACAATTACCGCGCTGAGTATGGCATTGAAATGTATATTAACCTGGATCACTCGCCCAGCGTGGAGGCTGCCAAGCTAGGCATTGATGCTGGATTTGAGTTTATTCACATTGATTTTAGCCAGGCCAAGCGCGATGCTACTACCGAGGAAATCGTTGCGGCGACCAAAGAAGTGGTGGAGTACGCCAAGAAAACCGGTGCTCTGGTAGAGAGCGAGCCGCACTATTTTGGCGGTAGCTCTAATGTGCACAAAGAGGATATTGATTACGCCGAGATTAAAAAATTCTTTACGAAACCGGATGAGGCCAAGCAGTTTATCGCCGAGACAGGCATCGATACCTACGCTGTGGCCATTGGTAATCTGCATGGATTATATCCGGTCCCCAAGCAGCTTGATCTGCAATTACTAGAGCAGTTGCGGACGGCGCTGCCCGGATACCTTAGCCTGCATGGTGGCTCGGGTACGCCAGACGACCAGTTTGAGGGTGCGGTGCAGCGGGGGATTTCCAAGATTAATATTAACTCCGAGATGCGCCGGGCCTACCGTACGACACTAGAGCAACAGTTGGCGGCAAATCCGGACCAATTTGCGGTTATTAAACTGTTAGGGCCAGTACTGGAAGCCGTTCAGGCTGTGGTAGAGCATAAAATGCAGGTCTTTGGCTCGGCTGGAAAATCGGCAGCCTAACAATAGCGCTTTACATAGCGCTTGTGCTATCATCATCCAGGTATGATGACAACGAACTCATTTTGGGCTCGCTATCGCGGTATTATCCTGGTGATGATCTTATCGGTTGGGGTGGCCGGTGGGTTGATTATTGCCTGGCAACACTCGTTGCAGGGCATGGCGCCAAAGCTCGCGTCGCATGAGAACCCTACACCTATGCCTACGCCCACAGCGAGCGCAACCGCCGAAGGTACGCCTAAGCCTGTTGGCCCACTCCTGCAGATCAAGGCGTTTTACACAGCTTATATCCAGGCGCTGGACGCGGCGGGACGGCAGCGGGTATTGCTGCAGTACGCTACGCCTGAGCTTGTGGCGCGGCTGGCTCAGATCTCGGGTTATGATGGCGTAACCTGCTCGCCGAGCCTACCGAGCAACTTTACCTATGAGCAGAATAGCGCGGGGCCGATTCATGCTACCGTTACCGTGCACGAAACATTTGCAAGCAGCGCTGCTGTCAGTCCGGTAGTCCAGGTGCGACTCGATGATGATCTCATTAGCGACATTGGCTGCCCGTAAAACACAAGAAAGGCCCCGATTGCTACAAAGAGCGATCGGGGCCAACCGTGCTATCGCGGCTGCGGCGGTCCGGTGATGCCAATAGGCGGGCCGGGCGGCAGGGCGGCAGCGCTGGCGTAGACCTCCAATACCCCATAAGCACCAGCGCGAAATGTAAAACTGCCCGGCCCTGTTGGTAGCTGGTTGAGTCCGGGCTGCTCGATAAACTCGGCAAACCCGACAATATCTGCACCAGACGTGGCATCCCAGCTTACCTGCATGATCGGCGGGTCGCTTGGTGGGGGCCCGGCTACGGTGGTAACCTTTAGCGCAATTAGGTTGCTGGGTTCGCCCGTCGCGCGATTGTGGACCTCCTGGTGGTCAATACTACCGTCAGCCTTAAACGCAACTGTGGCTTGCAGATTGGGGCAAGGAATATTGCTTGGCTGGGGGTGACCGCTCGCTTGAGCACAACGGTAATTGAGGTTGCCGTCCCCCACAACGAGATCCTCGGGCACCTGCGCCTGCACGTGCCGGCCGGGTTCATTGGGCTGGACGTGCTGGGTCACGAGCGGTACGGTTCCAGAAAACGTGCAGCCCGCAGCTATAAGGAGCACGCCGGCCATGGCGCCAAGAAGTTTACGCATAGGGCGTCCTTTGGCTATCGACAGTAGGGAGGTACGGCAAAGTATCATAGCATAGGTTGGCGTGAGCGTCGCCTCTTTGGCTAGAAAATCAAGGCTATTTTTTCTAAAGCGTAACTGGTATCATGGCGCTATATGAGTGTAACGAGTGCAAGAATTCTCACATTTGGTGCGGCTACCCAGGATGTCTTTCTA
>JARIHM010000020.1 GCA_029288275.1 Candidatus Saccharimonadota bacterium
AAACTGCAGGGCCGAGAAATCTGGCTTGCCACCCACAGCTGCGATGAGAGGCGTAATCACATCTTTAACGAGTGCGTTCACTACGCCAGTAAAGGCGCCACCGATGACTACGGCTACCGCCAGGTCAACCACATTGCCGCGGAGTAAGAATTGTTTGAATTCCTTAAGCATGGCCCTACCTCTCGGGTTATACTGACATAATGATAGAGATGATGACCCTGCTTCGTCAATCGGCTGTGACCGTGGCGCCACAACTGCTTGGGTGGGAGTTGGCCACACAAACAGCGGCGGGGGAGGCGGCCGGCCGGATCGTAGAAGTGGAAGCCTATGCTGGCGCCGATGACGCGGCAAGCCATGCGTTCCGGGGCCGAACGCCGCGAACGCTGCCTATGTTTGAGGCCGGCGGAGTTGTGTATGTTTACCTAAGCTACGGCCGGCACACGTGTATGAATATCGTGGTAGGGCCGGCAGGGGAGGCGCAGGCCGTACTTATTCGAGCGATTGAGCCCACTGTGGGACTTTCGCTCATGCGGCAACGACGCGGCGAAGTGCCCGACATCCTCTTAACAAAGGGGCCGGGACGGCTCACGCAAGCGCTCGGCATTACTCTGGCCGATAGCGGCAGCCGGCTGGGCCAAAAGATCCAATTGCGCCCGACAACCCAGGCGCTAGACCTTAGCCAGATTCGCCAAGGACCCCGAATTGGTATTCATCAGGCTATCGAGCAGCCCTGGCGGTTCTGGGTAGCCGGCAATCCTTTCGTTTCCGGACCAAAGGGCTAGACAAGCCGAACATAAACCGATAATCTAAAGCTATGGATGTGATTGCGCAAATCTCTAACCCCAAGCGCCATTGGACAAGACGACGCATCCTGATCCTAGTAACTACGGTGTTGTCGCTAGCCATTTTAAGTCTACTCCGGCTAGAACCCGAAGCCCTTCGTGACCAGCTCCTCAATAGTCAACCCGGTCTTTACCCAGTTGTGCACGTAAATGATGGCGATACTATTATCGTGCAGCTCCCAAGCGGCGAGGAAACGGTGCGTTTATTGGGCGTAGATACACCCGAGGTCAAAGATCCACGCAAGCCGGTGCAGTGTTTTGGTCCCGAGGCCAGTCTTCACACCAAGCAGATTATGGCCGGCCAAAGCGTGCGCCTCGAGGCAGATCCTACGGATAGTGATCGCGACAAGTACGGTCGCCTGCTGCGCTACGTTTATCTGCCCGATGGTACCCTATATAATGCTGAGCTCATTCAGGACGGTTATGGCTTTGCCTATACCGTCTTTCCGCTGACCAAACTCGATCAATTCCGGCAACTGGAGCACCAGGCTCAGGCAGCTTATAAAGGCCTGTGGGGTGCTTGTAACGTTAACGTGTCAAGCGCCATTAAGCAGACCGCCGGCCCCAGATAGCCAGACCGCTTGCGAAAGTAGCTTAATCTATTGTTAAATAGGCCCACCATTCGGTCCTCGACAAGGGGGAATGATGCACCTTGTAGCGTTTGCGCACACCCGTAGCCAGGCTGTACGAACGGTTCACAACTCCGAGACTGGCATCTTCGCTCTGGTCGCAGGCATTGCCCGTGACCCGCAACTGGCGGTGAATGCGGCTAAGATTGTGAGCGAGACTATCGAGCATTGGGGGCAGGAGACAGCAGATTCCGACCTCATCCATCCCGGCGAGGCGCTGATCACTGCTCATCAGCGCCTAAGTGACCACAACCAGACTACGACCGAAACAGCCCAGGCGACTGCCATTGTAGCTCAACTCAAAAGGGCACCCTACGCTATGCTCATGGCTGCGGGTTGGGGTAGCTGCCGTGGATACTACCATCAAGCCGATCGGCGCCGGTTGCGTTTCTTGACGCTCGATGACGTCGAGGAAAGTACCTCACGCGAAGACTCCTGCTACCTGCGTTGGGCTCAAAAACGGCGCCACCAGCCGCGGCTTTGCCTGGTTGGCGAACAATTGGCTTACCCCGGGCGAACCCTCGGCTCGCCCGAGCAGACCATCAGGGCACGTGTTGTCGAGCAAGAACTCCGAGCGGGCGATCGGCTGGTACTTCTGAGTCCGGTGTTGGGCCGCCATCACACCAATGCCGATATCAAGAATATCTTCATGACGGCTGACGATACAGAGGAGATGGTTGATGAGCTACTCGTTCCGGCAGCCGAACATGATGGGCTACTCTTGGTAGAGGCCCAGCGGTAATAATTTTACGGCCAAGGCCCGAGCACAATGTGCCCGGGCCTTTTACTGGCACTGAAGCCAGCTACTTGTCGTCGAACAATGCTTCGGGCTTACCCACTTTGGCCGACAAAATTACCTGGCGGGTCTCACCCTGGTCATCGGTAATCTGCATATTCTGCGTTTCGGTAAAGTAGGTTACTAAGTGATGACTCATGATCTCCTGAAGATCTTTATACTTAAACTTTAGTTCCTCGAGCTCCGAGTTCACCACCTGGTAATCCTTATCAGCCTCAAGCAGCTTCTTGGCCGTCTGACGTTTGGCCGAAACCTCTTTGAGCTCTTCAGCCAGGGCCCGATATTCATCATTTTGCTCGGCAATGTCTTTGAGTTGATCTTTGACCGTCTTCATCTTGCCCCGGGTCTCGCTAATTTCGAGCATGAGGCGGTGAATGGCATCAAGGGTCGTCTTGTCTTCGTTTTGTTCCATAGTTCCATCAAGGTTAGCGTTAGCACTTATAGTATACGCGGTAGGGGAGATTGCCAAGCAGGGAAGATGTAAAAGCTTGCTTTTTTATAGTATTTATGTTAATATAACTATGTTCACGCGTACCCACACAAGGAAATGGAGCCGGTCATGCGACTGCGCCAGTACAGCTTGATCGTCAGTACGATGATCGCCGACGGCCTGTTCGTTGCGGACGGGCTGGGCCAGGCCGCCAAAACGATGTTCCGCAGCCTGTGGATCCTGACCGCGGTCGTGATCGAGGCCACGGTCCTCGGCGGCTGCGCAGGCCTTCTCCTGGGTTCCGTGGTCGGCGGCCTCATCGTGGCCTCGATCACGGTTGCGACAGCCTGCGCCGGCCTGGCCATCGGTCGTCACTACCACGAGCACCCCGTCGCCTACGGCTTCGGCAATGTGGCGACGGCTGCCGGCATCCTGATGTTCCTGATGGTGGCAGCCATGTATCTGGAGGCACTGTCCGGCAGCGAGTCGCTGATCTGGTGGTTCGCCGGGCACTTGCCAGTGATCCAGACCTGCGCCCTTGCCGCGCTGATCAGTACGCCCATCTGGGCACGCTACGCCAGCCGCCACCTCCAGTGAACAGCCGCCCCGGTTTCGAGCACCCGCTCGGGACCGGGGTTTCACTATTTAACAAAATATGTTATAATACTATCGTCAACTCGCACCGACCCCCAAAGGAGGTACTATGTTCGCGCTCACCGAGCTGCAGAACATCGCCCACCGAACGTTCAACCGGCGGATGGTCATGGCCACCCTGGGCAGCCAGTTCTTGGTGGTGTACGCCATCGGCTACGCCACCCTGGGCAGCGGCATCCAGGCGGGTGTCCTGGCCGCGATAGCGACGCTTGCCGCACTGGGCGGTATTGCCACCGGCCTCAACCAGCCGCAGCCGGCCACCGTGGTCCTGGATGTCGTCTGCGCAGGAGGCGTGGTTGCCGCACTACTGCCGCTGCTGGTCGCCGGACCGGCCCTCCAGCTCGGCAACAACGGTCCGATGGACTGGTGGGTTCGCACCTACGTGCCGGTGATGGGTGTGACAGTGATCACCGCCATAGTAGTGGCCGCCGCCTGGGCCCTCTGGGGCGCCACTCAGAAGGCCCGGTACAGCCAGCCGTGATACATGGCCCCGATTCCAAAGTTTTGGAATCGGGGCCTTCGCTTTTTGGCCATTATTTATTAAGCTTAATCTCAGATATTATTACGCTGTTCATAACAGAAAGGGCTCTCAAATGGATTTGTCCAAGGAATATAAACGTATTCGTAATGCCGGCACCTTTGCCGTCTGGATCGGTGGCTTACAGCTTGTGCTTCTGGCTTTTGTAGCCTGGTTTCTCACTAGTGGCTCGGGCAACCTTGCGGGCACTGACCGCTGGATCGTTTTGGGTGTAAATGTACTCGTGCTTGGAGTCCAGGGTACGCTTCTGATCATATTTGGCCGCAAACTGCGCCAGCCAATCGAAAATGATCCTGCCAAGCTCGATGGCGTGGCCAACACGTGCCGCTGGATCATCCTAACCGTTTCGGTTGCAAGTCTTATCGCAGCCCTCTCGGGCGGCCGGGGCGGATTCCTGCCCTTGTTATTGGTCCTCACGACGGTTTGGGCGATGAGCGCGATCAAGAAGATCAAGGCTGCAGGCGCGGCGCAGGTTCCAGCTCCGCCAGTGGCGCCGGGCCAACCACAGTAAGCTCGGTTTGAGCCCGCGTCACTGCCGTGTAGAGCCAGCGGCGCCAATCTTCCTCGCTTGAGCGGGCAAAGCGCTCCTCGAAGAGCAGCACCCGCTCAGCCTGTGAACCCTGCGCCTTATGCACGGTGAGTGCATAGCCAAAATCCCACAAATCACCCCGCTGACCATCGGGTGCCAACGGTACTTCGCGCAAGGTTTCGAGCGCCCCAAATTGAGCCCGGGCTACATAGCCCGCGTAGGGGTAGTCTTCGCCCTCTAGTTCGATTTCGACCTCGTACCACAGGCCATCAGGATCGTCTGTGACAGAAGCCGGGGTACAACGCACTAGGCGGCCAATCATGCCGTTATAGATCTTTTTGATCCGGTTATTACGCAGGCATACCACTCGGTCACCCGATTGCGGCGCCGGGGATTCAGCATCGCGAAAACCGCGGATAGCTGCATTTAGCCGCACGCGCGTCTGATTGTAGCCGCACAGCACCAGCAGATCTGGCCGCCACGATTCCAGCAACTCCTGCACCATCAGTCCGGTCTCGGGCTGGGCGCGGTCGAGCTTGCGTACACCCGCGCCATACTCGCGCACTGGTAGCACTCCCGTAGTTCGGGCCAGCGTGGCTAATTCAATAATGGGCGAATTTTCAGCTTGGCGATAAATGTGTTCCAGTGCCACGTGCGGCTGCTTCATCAAGCTAAACGATGAGCCCACCGGCGGCAACTGGCCATGGTCGCCCACGGCCAAGATCGGGATGCCAAAGCTCAGCAGGTCGCGCCAGATTGCCTCATCGATCATGCTGGCCTCATCCACAATGATGAAATCGCGTTCCAGAGTGGCCTTGCGCGTCCAAACCGGCGTACCGCCCATACTCTCAGCAGCCTCGTAAATCAGCGCATGAATGGTACTGACGGAATCCTTCTTGCGCGGCACCCGCTGCTCACGCAATCGCTCCTGCAAGACCCGCGTGGCCTTGCCAGTATAAGCGCAGAAAGCAACACGTAATTCGGGGTCAAGCTCCCGCAGTTTCTGGCGCAAGGAGGCAATCAAGGTAGTTTTGCCGGTACCCGCGTAGCCACCAAGTGTGAGATACGGCGCCGAACGCGACCGGAACCAAGCACCAATGTGGCGCAGGGCAGCGGCCTGATCTGGAGAGAGGCTGGGGGTCATGCCGCTATCATATCATCGTAACTCGGCAGATCCTTTGCCCGGCTCCTATCG
>JARIHM010000029.1 GCA_029288275.1 Candidatus Saccharimonadota bacterium
ATTTATAATCCTGGCAATGACACGTGTACCCCTGACGGCAAGACCACCGTCACGCCCAATCGTAACAATGCTAACTACAAGAACCTGGTGGCTAGCAAGGGTTCCAATGCCGCACTAGTGGCTGCCGATCCCAAGAGCGGCCAGGTACTCGCCATGGTGGGCTCGTACAGCTTTGCTGCTTCCCAGGTCAATGTAGCCACACGCCCCCGCCAGCCAGGCTCCAGCTTTAAGCCGTATGTGTATGCCACCTTGTTTAGTAAAAACAAGGACGCTGGTTGTACGAGCAACACTACAACCTGTGCCACCTACGGCGCCGGCAGCGTACTCACCGATACCATTGCCGAGGCCGAATCCTTTGACCCCAAGAACTACCATCCGCGCGACTTTGGCGGCAGCGCCGAAGTAGGCGGCCCCGTCACTATCCGCACGGCGCTCACTGGTTCGCTCAACATTCCAGCCGTGCAGGCTTTGAGCCTGGCGGGAATCTCCAATTCCATCGCCACAGCCCACTCCATGGGCATCACTACGCTAAACAATGATCCCAGCAGCTATGGCCTCAGCCTGGTACTTGGCTCGGGCGAGGTTACGCTAGCTGATCACGTGAATGCCTACGAAAGCTTTGCCAACGGCGGTGTCCATTACGACCCCACGATGGTATTGAAGATCTATGACAGCAAGAATCATGTGATTGAAGACAATACTACGCCTAAGTCGCCCAAGAAGGTGCTCGATGCCCAAGTGGCCTACATTATCAATAACATCCTCAGCGATGTGACGGCCGGCAATTATGTCTTCCACGGCGAGCTGAATGTACCCGGCCACAGCGTAGGTGGTCAAGGAGGCCAGGGCGTAGCGGTCAAAACCGGTACCACCCAGTTCTTTAACGACGCGTGGACTATGGGCTACACACCTTCGATTGTGGCTGGCGTATGGGCCGGCAATAACGACAACTCATCCATGACCAGCCAAGCCGCTGATATTGCTGCCCCGTTCTGGAAGAGTTTTATGAGCGCGGCTCTTACCGGCAAATCTCCCGAGACCTTCCCCAAGCCAGACGGTTTGCAGTACCTGCCCAATGCCGGCGGGGCCCTGCAGTCCACTGTTTCCAGCGACTTTTTCCCCAAGTGGTACAAGGCACCGCAAAAGAAGTTCGTCACCATCGACAAGGTTTCGGGCAAGCTGGCCACCGACTGTACACCCGACCTAGCTAAGGAACAACAGCTAGATACGGGCATCACCGCTACCGATGACGCTCACTCCTGCGATGATACGAAGCCGACGGTATCGCTCAGTGGCGCCAGTGGCGGCGGACCCTACACTCTAAGCGCTAATGTTCAGCTCGGCACCTTCGGTACCAGTAAAAACGGACCCAACCCGGCTACCCTGGTGATCTCGTTCGATGATCAAGTAGTTTCCACGCGCCAAATCAGCGGTAGCGGTACATACCAAGCCACCTATGCGCCTACGAGCACCGGTTCACATACGTTCACGGCGGTAGTAACCGATAGCGGCCTCTACCAGGGCACCGATCAGGCAACGGTGAACGTAACCAATACCGGCAGCTCAGGCTCAAGCGGGTTCGAGGGACTTACGCCAACCAACGGCTCTACCCAATCCATTGGCAACATCACATTCAGCTGGTCGCCTGACAGCGGCGCTAGCCAGTACCGACTGTTTATTGATGGCATTCAGCGCGGCGGACCTACCAGTAACACTAGCAAGAGTTTCACGGTCACCACGCCAACTACTCATACTTGGTATGTTATGGCTGATAATGGTGACACTACACCGCAGCAGACATTTACAACCCAATAAAAAAGGCCCCGTCGCGGGCCTTTTTTATTGGCTACGAATATAGCCCTCGAGCCGGTCGACCAGCTTGAAGAATTCGGCGCTGCGGAGATGGCGCGGCCGGGGCAACTTATTTGTAATAACCTGGTCCACGCTCCCTGGCCGCGCCGAGAACACCACGATCCGGTCGGCCATCTGCGCTGCCTCCTCGGGCGAATGCGTTACCATCACAACGGTCGTGCCCGTTTCCTGCCAAACCTTGAGCAGATCGAGCCGCAGCTCCTCGGCCGTAGCGGTATCGAGGGCCGAAAAGGCTTCATCGAGCATTAGTACGTCTGGGTCTACGGCTAGCGCTCGGGCAATGCCAACCCGCTGTTTTTGCCCACCTGACAGCTCCTTCGGATGATTGTTCTCCAACCCCTTCAAACCCAGTGCCTCGATCTGGCGGTTGACCGTGCGCGTAACCTGCTTGGCCGGCGCTCCAGCCATCTTTAATCCAAAGGCGATATTCTGGCTCACTGTGAGCCAAGGCATCAGGCCAAAATTCTGAAATACAAAGCCTAGCCTGTCCGGCCGGCCCACGACATGGCCCGAGGTCGGCTCCATCAAACCAGCCATAATCCGCAGTAGCGTCGATTTACCACAGCCGCTGGGGCCCATCAGGCACAGAAATTCTCCCGGTGTCACCGAGATATTTACATCTTGCAGGATAAGCTCGGTGCTCGATTCTTCGACGTACTGTTTTACGATATGCTGTAACTCAAACGTTCTCATGACTCGGTGGTGTATTTAGTGTAGTGATGCAACAAGGGCAGCCAAAAAACCTGATTAATAGCAAAGATAAGCAATAGGTAAACTAAAATAGCCAATGATAACAGCATGACACCGCCATGTTCCCCGATCTGACCAAGATAATGACCCGCCCCGGCCACGCCCGCAATAATTTCAGCACCCACGATGGTATCCCAAGCCTGCCCCCAAGAGATAATCGAGCCTGTAATAATCTGAGGGCGCAAGAGAGGCCAAAGGTAGAACACAAGATGGCGCCAACCGGTTGCCCCAAATAGTTCGGCTGCTTCGGCCTCGTCTTCACGCTGTTCCTTAACGCCACCAATGACGCTAAATACAATCGGCCAGATCATCGCGATTACCAGAATAATCACTACCGTAATGCGGCTATGGCCAAAGTAGTACACGAGCACCGGCAAGAGGGCAAAAGTAGGAAAACTCTGCGCCAGATCAATAACCGGCAGAAGCAATGCCTCCAGACGCGGACTCGCTACCGCCAAGAGGCCAAGTAGTAATCCTAATATCAAACAGGCCACATAGGCTAATGTGACACTCACGAGACTACTCAGGAAGAATTGAAAAAAGGCAATGGTGTCGAGCGAAGCTCGCGAAGCCAATGATAGAATGGCTATACCAACCACCAGCAAGATAAACGAGGCCCACTGAAGTTGCTGATGATGCCGGCTGTGCCGGACGGTTCGGTGGTAACGCGCGAGTGACATAATGGTATTATAGCAAAGTGCTTGCGCTTGTGGCGGAGCCACAACCTCCCGTTAGGGGAGCACGTTTGTTATGGTTCATTACCATTATGGCAGCTATCCATGGATGACCGAGGAGAGTGATAACCGTGTGCCTTGCTCCGGAAGAGTTTAGGGCAGAGTTTCCGATCAGCAAGATGCCATCCGCTAGCGACCAGGCACGGATCAAACGGGCACTTCGCGGGTTGAGCTTCCGCATCGACCGAGTTGTATTTCAGCCGGGCGGCCCCGGCAAGGAGCAGATGATTCGCGTTATATCCTCCCATTCTCCCACTAACCCCGAAGCTGCTCACCTCGAGATCAGGCGTGTTATCGAGCGGTTTCGGTAGAAACCGAGCCTGCCCCATCTGGGGTAGGCTCTTTTTTTTGCAGCCCTCTGCGTTACTGGCGCTCCGCAGTATGATCACGACTGGGCTGGATTTGCGGCGCCGGCGACTCGGGCTGATTACCACGAACCAGGCGATCCTCGATCGCTGAGCTTGAGCTGGGCTTAGGCCGGCGACTAGCGTTGTCGCGCGAACGGTGTGGTCGAGCGGGGGCAACGGTAGGCTGGGCAGGCGGCGTGATCGCCGAAACGTCGGGAATGGGCGTCCCTGGCTGCTCAGCTGGCTTGCTCGTATCTACGACGGCGCTCTGCGTTGGCTGGGGTTGACGCCTACCACCGTGGTTACGGCCGCTAGGATGCTTACTGATAGTGGGTCGGACACCGGCAGCCTCGCTGGTCACCGATTTGTCAGCCGCCGGCGAGGCCGGTTGTGCCGGCTTGGGTGCCGGCGTATTGGCAAAGGCCACTGCCTTACGCGGCGCCGCAAAGATCATTTTGCCAGCTACCGTCTGGAAAACCCGGGTGACCTCAGTTGCCACCTCCTGGCCAATCAGCTTGTCGCCATTCTCCACCACGATCATCGTGCCATCGGCCAAGTAACCCACGCCCTGATTGCGCTCCTTACCCGGCTGCACCACGCGTACCACCAGCTCTTCACCCGGCAGCACAACGGGCCGAATAGCATTCGACAACTCATTTACATTAAGTACCCGCACCCCCTGGATTTGCGCTACCCGGTTAAGGTTATAGTCGGTCGTGAGAACGTTGCCATGTAGACGCTGCGCCAGTGCTACCAGCTTTGCATCCACCTCGCGGATATTAGGCGCATCCTCTTCGGTAATCTCAACCGTCACGTCTGGCATTTCACGCAAGCGGTTCAGTACTTCCAAACCCCGGCGGCCCCGGCCACGACGCATTGCGTCATCCGAGTCGGCTATGTTCTGGAGCTCGGCCAGAACAAACCTCGGCACCATAAGTACGCCCGGTGCAAAGCCAGCAGCCGCAATATCGGCGATACGACCATCAATAATCACCGAGGTGTCAACTAGCACTCGCCTGGCCGCCGGTAGATCATCCGAAACTGGCTCAGCCGCCGCGGCGTTGGGTTGGGGCGTAGGGCTAGGAGCCGGCTTTGGGGTAAATGATGACATTAACCGGGCAAACACGTAAAGAATTCCTAATAATACTGCCAGCACACCAATAATGGCGCATGAGTAGACCAAGGCATCGGTCATAATACGTTCCTTTTTGAAATAATTATGTTTGATTAAGTATCAGCCGAACAGCTTCGGCAACGGTAGCCACCCCCGTCATACCGGGCGTAGCCTGGCGTTTAGGACCAATGGCGGTCGTGAGATGCAGGCGCTTAGCCTCCGCAAGGCGCTTGGCTGTCTGCGCCACCGAGCGGACTTCTCCGCTCAACCCAACTTCGCCAAAAGCCACTAGGCTCTGCGGAATTGAAGTATCTCTAAAAGCTGAAGCGATAGATAGAATAATTGCTAAATCGGCCGCTGGCTCAGAAACCTTCAAACCGCCTACTACGTTAACATAAATATCCGACGAACTCAAATTCAGGCCCGCCCGCTTGGTTAACACTGCCACAAGCAAGTTGAGTCGATTGAGGTCAAAGCCAACGGCCGTACGTTTAGGATAGCCAAAAGCCGTCGAACTCACGAGCGCCTGCACTTCCACAAGTAGTGGTCGGCTGCCTTCCAGTGTTGCGAGCACCACTGAGCCTGGACCCGGTTGCCG
>JARIHM010000118.1 GCA_029288275.1 Candidatus Saccharimonadota bacterium
TGTCTGGCAGGAGCTGGCCCGACTGGAGGGCGGCCAGGGCGGCGTTTGGATCGGCGTCGGTCAGGCGGAAGCTTTGTCGCGGGTCGGTCAGGTATTCCTCGAGCCAGACGGCGAAGTCGGCGCGGCACTGAATGGTAGCCGCCGGCTGAACCTCGGCCAACCAGCGGCTGAGGGCCGTCCAGGTGGCCTCGTGTGAGGCATCCTGGGGCAAGCGTTCCAGGGCTGCGGCGGCTAGAGCCTTGAAGCCCCAATCCTTGGCCGATACTTCGAGCAGGCCAGCCCAGATTAGCCGCAGCAGCCACGTTAGCTCCTGCGCCTGATCCTTAAGCTGCCGATTTGGATGCGTGGTGTGGGTATCGCTCCAATTGTAGATGTAGTACCTCATGGCAAGCTCATTTCCGGACTCGATGTCCGAAAAAGCCGTCACTGCCCGAAGTACCTCGTCGAGCCGATGCGATGGTACGCATTGCAAGGCATGGTCCAGGGCAAAGATTACGCTGGGCTCATGGATGTAATGTTGCTCTCTGAGCGTGTAAAAAGCCGGCACGGCGACTCCCATCTATTGCTAGCAAGTGAGCGCAAGGACTACAGAACTATACAATGAAAAATATCATTAGGCAATATTAAAAAGAAGTGGTTATGCACGCGCAACCAACCATCCGAGCTAAACTAAGTATATGGACAAAAATCAGCTTTGGCGCTTACCGTATCCATAATCGTATCTTGACGTATACGTAATATACTTCTAGAGTATGAACGTTCTAGCCTGAGGCTCCAACTCTTCCAGGATGGAGGCCTGAGTGGCCCAGAGTATACGTAATACCACCGTTGAGGGCCGTGCCGTGACTATGCAGATCCAAGAAGCATCTGGTCGGTACGCGGCTCAGGTGCGCTGCCCATGTTGTAGTAAGTCCTATGGTACCCAGAACAAGTACACGGAGGGTGACGCAGTAGCTGAAGTCAGAAGTAGCCTGAAGAAGCACCTCAAAAGGAAACATAGACAGTAGGCCGGGTGAAAAGCGGTCGAGCAGATCGAGGTTGTACGTAGATTGCGTACATGCCAAATTTGCTCGACCGCTATTTTTTTGCGGATTGCATGAGATAGTCTCGTGTTCCGCGAGGCATGTCCGTAGTCTCTCCTTGGGGCGCGAGCGTTGATACCCAAAATGAAGAAGCCCCATCGTCACGATGGGGCTTCTGGTCGCTTACCGGTTGACCGGCGCGGTAGTGAAGTACGCGAGCAGCTCGCGCAGTTGCCGGGGCGTGAGGCCCGTCTGGCTGGCGAAGTGCTTGACGTTGGCGATTGTGCTGACAACGGTACGCTCGTCCGGCTCCTGACCCCCGATGTTCCGGAGCTTGTCGCCGAGCTTGGCCAGCACTGTCAGCTCATCGCCAACCCGCACGCAGACGGACTGCGTGGTGCCGCCGTTGCTGATGTCGCCTTGGAACTTCGCTCCTCGGGTCACCGAGATGGTACCATGGACGGCTCCATCCTGGCGGCCTGGGGTGGCTGACAGGACATCTTGCTCGTCCGTAGGGTCCCGGTAAACAACCGAATGGCGGTCGATGGCCATAATTCCTCACTTCATCGTTGGGGTACGATAGCTTATAGTAACACTTTATTTCTATAAGTCAAATATAATCGTAAAAAAAGCCGGAATGTGGTTTTTTGGGCCACATTCCGGCCAGCCGTTCAGAACGGCAGATCCTCGTCGAGGAAGGCACCCGGATTTTCCGTAGAGCCTACCGATCCGTCACCTCTCCTACGCGTGCTGTTGTTGGATCTTGGGCCAGCTGTGGTGATAGTCTTTTGCTGTGCGGGTACTGGCTCATCCGGCACATCCTTTGCCGCCTGGTTATCCTGTGGGCGCCCTTGCGACTTAGGAGGTGCGGGTTTCGGCGTTGCGGGCGGGTTGGCTAAAGCTGAGTCGCTCGAAGCTAGCGGACTAGCCGTCGGCGTGGAGCTCTGGAC
>JARIHM010000055.1 GCA_029288275.1 Candidatus Saccharimonadota bacterium
AGCCTGGCTGCACTTTATTTTGGCAGTGAGCGCAACATGATCCGGCTGGACATGAGCGAATATCAGCAGCCAAACGATGTGGCACGGCTGCTCGCAAGCGCTGCCGAAAACTCCGAAAGCCTGCTCGCCAAAGTCCGGACTTCACCATTTAGCGTTGTCCTCTTTGATGAGATTGAAAAAGCCCACCCCAATGTCCTCAACCTATTCCTGCAGTTGCTCGATGAGGGCAATCTGACCGATAGTGCCAACAAGCCTACTTCATTTAAAGATACGATTGTGATCGCTACTTCCAACGCGGGAGCCGACGAGATCCGGCGTCATATTGAGGCCGGAGAGAAGCTAGAAAGCTTTGAGCAGGCTCTAACAGATCATCTTATTAATGCGGGTCAGTTTAAGCCGGAGCTGCTCAACCGATTTGATGAGATTGTACTCTTCCGGCCGCTCGATCAGGCCGAACTAGCCCAGGTGGTGCGGCTGATGCTCGTGGAGGTAAATCGCACACTGGAGCCACAAAAGATCAACGTGACACTCACCGATGCAGCTGTGACCGAACTAGTGCGCGCTGGCTACGACCCACGCCTCGGCGCCCGGCCAATGCGCCGCATGGTACAGCGCCGGGTCGAAGATGCAGTAGCCGGACAAATTCTGCGAGGCCAGGCCCAGGCGGGCACTACCATTACGCTCGACTTGGCCGATGTAAGTGACAATACTACGCCAGCCCAGCCGGTTACACCCAATACTGGCACTCTCTACGAGCGGCCGGTCGATCAATCGTAATCTTTGGCAATTTGGCCAAAGACACAGGCTCTATCCGCCGCGCATTATGAGATTGAAATGGTGGAGGGTGTGATGGCTCTGAGGCGTAAAGACGACTACGATGAGTTCTATGAAACGATTGCGGTATCACGACCACGGACGTACCGCAGTGAAGCTAACTTGGAAATAGTGCCGTCCATTGGCGAGCAGTGGGTAGGCTTGGTAGCCGGCATACTCTACACGCTACTGGTACTGCGCCTCCTAGTGGCATTGGTGTCTTCGGACATGCATAACACCTTTGTGCGAGCGGTCTTTGCACTCACGGGTTGGCTTGTGACGCCGGCCGCCTTGGTGGTAGGCGGAATGCCGAGGGACGGGGCAGGGTTCCTCGATCTAGCCGCTATTCTTACGATTATCGCCGTGGCGGTGATTGCCTGGATCTTGCGGCGCGGTATTCGCCATTCACGAGATAGTTGACCTTCTTGCAAAATATTCTAGAATAATATTACCCATCACGACACCCAGAAGGGAATCGCTATGGACGCATGGGTCGACCAGCCCAAGTGGTGGCGCGCTGAAGGAGCGCGGGTGGTGATGCAGTCGTCCGACTGGTCCACCTTGACGCTTAGTATGAGTAACGGCATGGCCGAGCTCATTATTGGGCCGGCACATGAGATGGAGGGCTGGGTGGTCAGCTGGTACGTCAAGCGCAGCAAGCTGGGTTACGACTGCGGGGCACGTGAGTTCTCCTCGGAGAGCCTAGCCGCAGCGTTTGGTCTCTCTGACACGCTCAAGCCTGAATATGACGAATTGGCCCGAGCGTTCGGTGCTACCACGCTCAAGCCCAACACCTTCATTCGGCGAGGTGACTACGTGTGCCTGCCCGGACCGATCGCGACTGGCGACATCGGTTACCAGTGCTGGATCAGTTTGGAGCTCGATGAGCATATGCGCCGCGACATTGAGGTACTGCTCATGATGTGCCCGAATGGCGGCGTATCCTCACCGTCAGCCTAAGCCAAGGCCCCCAACCAAAAACTGGTTGGGGGCCTTAACATTAGGACAACCTTAGCGCCGAGCGCCACTGTTCGGCCGGGCCGAAGTCGTGGGCACAAAGGTTAGCGCGTGACCGCGGGCACCGGCCCGGCCAGTACGGCCAATCCGGTGCACGTAGTCTTCATACCTGTCTCTTATACACATCTCCGA
>JARIHM010000064.1 GCA_029288275.1 Candidatus Saccharimonadota bacterium
GTGCAATAGCTGCGCCCAAACTTCCGGTTGATAGTGGGGACGATTCTTGTCGGCCACATCACTACAACAAAAATAGTAATGGCCGAGTACTTCAAAGGCGGTGGTGGCAAGCTCTCGACGCCGTTCGCGATAGGCCTGGCCCAAGGGCCGAGTCCGCTCTTCACGACTTATAAAGCTGCTGAATCGATGGCCCTCGGCCAAATTCAGATAGAGCAACAATCGGGCGACGCCTTCAGCTGGGTTACACGTTCGGGCCTTGAAGCCGGTTTGGGCTAGGGCCAAGCGGACATGATAAGGTAGCTTGGGCTGCTTCCAGGCGCGGAGCCAGCTGCTCCAGACACCCCATTCGTCAACGTAGACGTGGGCAAGGGGATTTAGTGTGAGCGATGTCAAGGATACCTCGCTAACGTGGGGGGTAGGGGCTATTTTACTCAGTGTAAGGCCAAAATAGCAAGTATG
The DNA here is from genome assembly GCA_029288275.1 of Candidatus Saccharimonadota bacterium. Lineage (GTDB taxonomy): Bacteria > Patescibacteriota > Saccharimonadia > UBA4664 > UBA4664 > JARIHM01. Next base: position 460 of record JARIHM010000064.1, read on the forward strand.
AATACTTTTTGTGCTCAGAATGATATGAAAATAGTTTGCACATGCAGTACCTTCTGAAATATAGTGAAACTATGAATCACGAAGCTATATTCAAAGACCGGCTCCGTGCGGCGGGTGAGCGCTTTACGACCCCTCGGCTCGGCATATTTCGACTCCTGTACCGGCAAGGCCCGTTATCAATGCCAAAGTTGATTGACCGAGCTGGGTCTGAGGGTATTGATTCGGTTACCGTCTATCGCACGGTGGAATTATTTCGGCGCCTAGATTTCATTCAGGAGGTTGGCCTGGGCCGGCAGCGGCTGCTAGAGCTAAGCGATGATTATGAGGCGCACCATCACCACCTGGTGTGTGGCCAGTGTGGGCGGATCATCGACTTTGATAGTGCGGCCATTGAGGCTGAGCTGCAGCGAGTTAGCCGTGCCCAGGGGTTCCAACTGCGTACGCATCAGCTCGAAGCTACTGGTCTGTGCCGGCAGTGTGCGGCTACGGCAGCCACGGCTTAGCCTTTCTTCTGGCGGGGTACTTTGCCACCGGCTGCGCGGGCTTTGCTCAGGCCAATGGCTACGGCTTGATCGCGGCTAGTGACCTGATCTCCGCTGCTGCTGCGCAGTTTGCCCTCATGCATCTCGTGCATGGCTTCCTTAACCTCTTTCTGGGCTTTGGGTCCGTATTTGGCCATAGAATATACCTCGTTTATGCCTGGCAGTATGAAACCGCGGATGGCGGCGAGCTATGGTAATAATTCCAGATATTATAAGGGCCCCTGGCAGATACCAAGGGCCCGGAGCGGAGACGAGATTACGAATCAGTTAAAACGCTTCTTGCCACCTTGTCAGCGGCGCTTGGTAGTGGTAAGGGGTGGGGCAGCGGCCATCTCGGGCGTGATGTTAAGTTGTACCAGCATGCCGCGGGCAGCATGATACTTAGCTACCCCCTTGCTCCGGCCTTCCGCCGTGACTTTCCTTTGATTCGCTAACGTGCAGGTGCACATGAACCCTGAGGATGTCGGATCGAATTTATAGCCAGGTTGTTTCCGGCCTTTACTATCGCAATGTTCCTTGAGCTGAGTGACAGGATCGCGTCGTTTACCAAGGAGCTTCATAGGGCGGCACTGCCTTTCACTTGGGGGAGTGAAAATCGCGTATGACCTGAACATCGCCAGGATCGTTCGAGTAGGCTCGAGTGGCCGGTATTTGATACAGGCAAGTCCGGCAGGGCAAAAAGCGTTGGTGCTCTACGCAAACAGCGGGTGTATCTTCATCTTCCTCTAGATTGGCGAACAGGCCGTCTGGTAATTCGTTCATGGCCTTCATACCGCATCCTCTCGAGATCGGACGGATTGATTATAGACTGATAGATGGTCTTGGTAAAGAAAAAAGGCCGACTGCGGAACGCAAAGTTCCGCAGTCGGCCCAGCCCCCGCTACGAGCAGGGGATCATCTCGGTCCAAACCACACGCTTGACCAACTGGCCGCCCAGCGTGGCTGTGTAAGTACGCCGGGGGTTGGCGCTCCGCTGGGAGACCTTGGGCTCGCCCCAATCAACCGCGCCCCAGCCCGTCAGCTCACAGGCGAAGACGATGCATCGCATGCGCCAACGCAGAGCTCGCAGATCACGGCGAACCTGGCGGATTGCCTGGTCTGCTTCAGCAGAGCTGAGCAACTGGACCTCGGTGGTGTAGCTGTTGGTCTGAACACTAGCCAGCTTGAGCTCTACACAGTCGGCAGCGTAGTATTCCGGCTCGACTTCGAGCTTAGCTGACTGCTCCCGATAAAACGGCCGGCCAGACGCACTCTCGCTCGGTTCAGGCTTGCCCACAGCCTTGAGGTGGGCGTTGAGCGCCGTCTGCTTGGCTGCCAGCTCAGCAATGTCTTGCAGGAGACCGGTGAGCAACAGAGCATTCGGCCGAGCCCAGGCTGACGATACCATCTTCATACCACGCAGGTTGAGCTGATAGCTCTGGCCCGACTGGTAGCGAACGCTTGATTCAATGACGCCGGCCGCCTGGAGCTGCTCAAAGGTGAACTGAGCCATGCTGGCCCACAACTCCGATATCACCAGTTCGCCATCCCGAATAAGGTTGTAGGTGCGATACACCGTGGCATCCTCAGGAGCGACATCCGGCAGGATGTTATCGTTACTATCAACAGCCAGCACCTTTACGTCCTTCTCGGTCATAAACGAGAAGTTAAAGCGTTTCTGCTCGCTGGTGTAGCTGGTGATCGTGAGGGTGCGACCTAACGGTGACTCCACGATTCGTGGATCGATGCGGAGAAGGCCGCCGCGCCGGTAGGCCTTGGCCGGCAGACTCAGCACGACGCTCGAATCGCTGGCCAACAGGGCCAGGACGTTCAAGACGCAGTGGTTGGGGCCGCTAGGCTTGAGGCCGCTACCAATGAAGCCATCGGGTCGGCGGACCAAGTGGCGACAGCGATCACGCAGCTGGCGCTGTTCGCTCGTGGTGTGGGCTTCCAGCACCTGCTCACTGGCTTGTTCGTCGCCGAGTTCGGCCAGAAGTTGGCCGGCTGCGGCCGTTTGGCCACTGAGCACCAGATGAGCCACGCGCAGTTGAGCGCAGTTGGCTTGCTGCTCGCCCGTGAGGGGCTGGACCTCAAAGTCCTCGTCAAGGGTCTGACCGTCGAGGGTTCCCTTGAGGTGGGCCCGCTTGGGCATGGTTGTAGCATTGAGCGCCAGATAACGCGTCAGCCCACCCTGGTACAGATAGCGGGTAGTTACCCGACCCTTGGGGTCAACCTGAGCCACCTCGGGCAATGTTTGGAAGACACCGGCCGCCTCGCCCTGGTCGAACGAGATTTCCAGATCAACCTCGCTCGGCACGGAGCGATAGTATGCGTTCTGGATATCGCGCAAGATGAAGGTGAAGTCGGTCACATCAGACAAATGCCGGAAGACGCCACCCTGGTGAGTTGTCTCCATGAGCCGCTGGACGAAGGCCTCGTCGTAGTGCGGGCCATAACCAATTGCCGACATCGTGGCGCCGTATTGGTAGAGTGCCGCCGCCGCCGTCAGTGCCTTGCTTGTTTCGGTGGACGCATCCCACTGAGTGGGAACGGCACAGCCGTCGGTAAAGAGCACTGCCTGGTTGGTCATGCCGCTCAAGTGAGCCGAGCTCAAATGCCTTAGCACCAGCTCCAGAGGCTCAGAGAACACGGTGGTATCCATCGGGACCACACCCTGCTGAATGGCCTGGCACAGCTGATGCTGGCCTGCTTCGTCACACTTGACCGGTCCAGCCAGCAGGCGCGCTCGGCCATGACCCGAGAATACTACTGCCGACAGGTACTCGTCTTCGCTACGCTCCCGTACAAAGTCCTGAGCGTGATGCTTCATGGAGGCAAGCTCATCGATCATGCTGAGTGAGCAATCGAGCACCAGTACGGTGTGGCGGAGCGAGGCGGGACGATTACTGGCCGGTTTCATGCTGAGCACGGCCATCCACTGGCCGATTTCCGGTACATAACCGGCCGACATCGCCACCTGGGCACCAGAGGACATGGGCCACCTCTTTGCGAGTAGGAATGGATTGACAAAGATCACGGGCAAACCCGAGACTGGCCTAGTCTGTCATATTAAGGGTCATAAGGCAAGCGTAAGCCAATGAAAGCGGCCCCTAGCTATCAAGCTAGGGGCCGAGGGCGAGAAGCTACTGGCCCAGTACTTCGATCTTAACAATATCCTCTAGGGCGATGAAATCGAATCCAATGTAGAAGAGCGTACAGCTCTCTGCCTTCTCTAGCCTAGCGACGGTACAGTCAAGGACGTAGAGGGTATCCTTGTCCTTGTAATGCACTCGTAGGTAATTCTTGGGGAAGGCTTTCAGGAGGGCCTTGAGCGCTGCCTCTTGCAGCCAGGGCTTGAGGTTGGCAAATGGCAGCGACTCGATCACCTCGGCCTGCATCACGGCTGGCTGTTTCAAACCGAGCGCGTCCAGCTGTTTCATCAGCTCGGCCACGCCGGACTCAAACTCTACCGGCGGTGGCGCCGGGATCACCAGCGTGCCATGGTTCCTGGCATACAACACCTCACCATCGGTGCCCTGGGAGGGCACGCCCGGCGGTGTCAGATTGAGCACTACATCGGCGGTGCACAGGGCCACGTCATTCACGGCCTGCGCCCGCTCATCCCAGGCGCCCTTGAAGGCCATGTGAGGGTGGTACACTAGGTACCCAGCCTCCACCAGCACTTTACTCACCAGCTCTCGCCAGGCATTGTAGTGCCAGTGCTCGGGCGTTTCCCAGTTTTCATTCCACCAGTGTTTGATGGGCCCGGCCAGCATGACGATGGCTGTTTGCCAGCCAGAATTCGTCTTGGCTGTGGCCGAAGGTGCAGGCTCGGATTCGACTGATTGGGGCATGAAGCCTCCTCAAAGAGCAATGGACGATAGCGTATAATACAATTTTGAGCAGATAGTTACAAGATATTGAAACGCCCCGGACGATTTTCGTCCGGGGCGCTATTGCGTACCTAGATCAGGAGACGTTGTTGCTGTAGGCGATCCGCTGACCGCCACGCTTGATCGTGAAGTTAATCAGACGTTCCTGCTGCATGGTGGCGCCGTCGAAGTAGACGAGATCACCGCCGTCGCCAACGTTGACCTGACCGCCCATGAATCGACCGCTCAGTCGCTCGTGAGGGTCAACCACGAAGCCCACCAGCTCGAGCTGGAAGGTTCGGTTCGGGGCTTCGCCGTCGGGCGCGCTGTCGATGTAAGCCGCCAGGCAGTTCGGGTGAGGGCCCTCCTTGACGACCTCGAGCTCCAGGGTGAACCCATCGCATTCAAGCTGTAGGAGATCCCTGCACTCCAGGTCCGCGAAGCAGAACGAGCTGACCGGCTCCGGCTTCGGCTTGTTGCTCTTCGCCATAGCACTTCCTTTACGGTTGGATTACTGGGCTAGCCCGGATAGTACGAGGCTACCGGGAAATTGTCGAGCACAGTCTCGTCGTCAAACCTCAACCAGCCTGTTCGGCCATGATCATCCCTGAGACGCAGCTCATAGGTGGCCGGCAGATGGGAGCTGAGGCTCGTCGGAGAACTAGTCCTCGGTAGACCCAGGAGGTTGAGGGTAGTGGCGGGAGTGGACCGATGTTCAATCACTTCGCCAGACTCAACCCGGTGCAGGTTCTTGCCACAAGCCCGCACCAGCACCGCACAGCCCAGGATTGCCAGGCC
>JARIHM010000114.1 GCA_029288275.1 Candidatus Saccharimonadota bacterium
ATGGTCTGAGTCGTGACGCCCAGCACCTGAGCCGCCTCAGCCGCGGTCATCCAGGGGTTCAGCCGGACCATCGGCATCGTTGAATCCATTGGTTCATCCTAACTCTGAAGGAACGGGGATATTACGATACTATATTTCATGAATTTTGTGAAGTTTTTCAACCGCATGATAGACTAGAGCGCGGGCAATAAAGCCCTGTATGTACCTAAACCTCTAGCCGAGGAGATTGCATGGCTAAAATGCGACCAGGCGTTGGCCGCGGGCCGCTCCCTGAAGGTCCTTGTGGCAAGCACTGTAAGCCAGTAAAGCAGGGCAAGAAAAAAGGCGCTAAAGTCCACTGTGACGGATGCCATAAGGGCACTCACTAACCACTGGTAAGGGACGATTCGTGCCTCAGAGCAAGAAGCGTAAGGGTGCCAGGCCACATACTAGTAAGGGTGGCGGTCCTCTCGAATCTCATTGCGGTAAACACTGCAAAACAGTTACTCCGGGCCGGAGAGGCCGCTCGACTCATGGCAGAACGGTCCATTGTAATTGTGGCGAATGCCATAATGGCAGTCTGTAATTGCCCTTTACGGTAGGGGTGCTATGCCCGAAAGTAGAAAACGTAAGGCTAAGGCGAAATCTGTCAGGAAGGCAGATAGGAGCCAACACTTCTCGGGGCCTTGCGGTAAGCATTGTCGCAAGACATTTGGCGGCTTGAGCGGTCGGATAGCCATCAATGTGCACTGCCAAGACTGTCACGCAGGACGATGCAAGTAGTTGCTATACAGCCCGGCCGACCATGATGGTCGGCCGGGCGTCACACCTTATGGTATAATCACAGCAGTTCAATAGAGCGTTGATGCGGGCCTCACCAATCCGCGAGCTCCGCTTCCGGTGGCGTACATCGGCCAAGAGAGCCCTGGACTACACCGGGGAAGTCTGGTGGAACCGTCCTGCATCCGCGGGACCCAGACGCGCTAGGAATGGCGCGTTATTTTGTTATAAGGAGTTGTTATGAGTAAAGCCGCTTCATCATCCGATCATTTGTACGCCATGCGCCATTCGCTGGCCCATATTATGGCTACAGCTATCCAAGAGTTATACCCCGATGTGAAGTTTGGCATCGGTCCCGTGGTAGAGAACGGCTTTTATTATGATGTTGATGTACCGCAGCGATTAAGTGAAGATGATTTGGCCAAGATTGAGTCAAAGATGCATGAGATAATTAAGGCGGACTACAAATTTATTCATTCTAATTTAAGCCTTAATGAAGCCATAAAGCACTTTAAAGCCAAGCACCAAACGTACAAACTGGATTTACTGGAAGATCTCAAAAAGCATGGCACCACAGTGGCCAGAGACATCGACCGGACAACCCTGGGAGTGGATGAAGGGGCGAAAGTAGACGAGGTTTCCATCTATACTGACGGACCATTTATGGACCTATGCCGCGGGCCGCACGTAGAGAGCACCGGCCAAGTGGGCGTCTTTAAATTGATGCGGGTGAGTGGGGCGTACTGGCGTGGAGATGAAAAGAACGCTCAATTGCAGCGCATTTATGGTGTAGGATTTACAACAAAGGATGAATTAAAAGCGCACCTCGCTATGCTAGCTGAGGCCGAAAAGCGCGATCATCGCAAGATTGGTCGCGACATGGACCTGTTTATGTTTGCCGACGCTGTGGGCTCAGGATTGCCGCTCTGGATGCCTAAGGGCGAGACCATCCGTCATGAGCTGATGGAGTATATGCGGCGCAAGGAAGAGGCTCTGGGTTACCAGTACGTGACCACGCCCGTATTGACTCAGGAAGAGCTGTACAAGCGTTCTGGTCATGCCCAGCACTACGCTGAGGATATGTTCTCGCTAACTGATAGTGAGAATAACAAATACTATCTTAAGCCCATGAACTGCCCCCACCACCACATGATTTACGGCCGATTAGTGCGTAGCTATCGAGACTTGCCGCTTAAGCTGGCCGAGGCGTCCGGCCTCTATCGGAATGAGCTGTCAGGTACGTTGACTGGCCTGATCCGCGTGCGGGGGCCCATTACGCAAAACGATGCTCACATTTACATTGAGCCTAAGGACGTGAAGCCGGAATTCATTAAAGTATTAAAACTGTTTCAGGAAGTATACGAAGAAACCGGCATTACCGATTACTGGTACCGGCTCAGCCTGCCTGATTTCTCCAAGGATAAGTACGATGGTGACCACAAGGTTTGGGAAGAGGCCGGCCAGGCAATTCGCGATGCATTAGATGAATTTGGCGCTAAGTACGTTGAGGCGGAAGGCGAGGCGGCGTTTTATGGACCCAAGCTTGATGTACAGGTGCGCAACGTGCTAGGCAAAGAAGATACCATTGCGACGAACCAAGTTGATATCCTGGTACCGCAGCGCATGGGGCTCACGTACGTTGGTGCAGACGGCAGTGAGCAGACACCGATTATTCTGCATCGGGCCATCCTGGGTTCGTACGAACGATTCATTGGTTTTTTGCTGGAGCAGACGGCCGGACAGCTTCCATTATGGCTGGCGCCTGAGCAGGTGCGGCTGGCGCCTATTAACGACACTAAAGAGATGATGGAATATGCCGAAAAACTACGGGCCGAGCTGAGCCTGATTGGCCTGCGGGTGGGCGTGGACGCGAGTGCCGAGAGCGTAGGCAAGAAGATCCGCGCGGCCGGGCTAGCCAAAGTGCCCTACACGCTCGTGCTGGGTGAAAAGGAGCGCGAGACGGGGCGGGTGAGCCCACGGTTACGCACGGGCCACGGCGATTTTTCTGGCGATTTAAGCATGAACGAATTTGCGGCTGCCTTGCAGCGCGAGGTGGCCGAGCGCGCCGCCAAGAGCGTGTTGTAGGTGCCGGCGCCGATTGCGCATTTGGCGTACGGCCGGCAGCTACTGGCCCGGCGGCCAGAGCTCAATGTGGATGCGTTTGCGCGCGGCACGATCTTTCCGGACATCCGGCGCCTAGCCAGCCTGCCGCGTGGTCGCACGCATCGGCCCTATCAGATAATGTTGCCGCAGGTTTTGGCCGAACCCAGCCCTTGGCAGGCGGGCTTCTTGTTCCATAATTGGCTCGATGATGCTTGGAATACCCACATGAAGCAGTATGGCCTGCGAGAAGAGCGGATGGATGATGAGTTGACGTGGGGGTGCCTTAAGCTGCTTGAAGTTGATATGGTTCGTCCGCTTGTGGGGGAGGTGCCAAATCTAGCGGTGGCCGATCCGGAAGCAGCCGCTTTTGGGGTGGCGCCCGCGGTGGTGGAACAGTGGGGCCGGTTGGTGGGCCAGGACCTTCGC
>JARIHM010000120.1 GCA_029288275.1 Candidatus Saccharimonadota bacterium
GACTAGTCGTGGCAGCGTCAGATGTGTATAAGAGACAGGGCCAGCTCCTGCCAGACACGCCCCAAGTGCGCGAACTGTTCGGCAGGTTCATATTTGACTGGGCCGACGAGCAGGCCTGCATGTGGCACATTCCGTCGTACCAGAGCATCAAGCGACACCTGGCGAATCAGCTCATCGCTCAGCCGGTTGCCGTCTCATAACCAACCAGCGCCCTCGATTACTCCAATCGAGGGCGCTTTTACCTAGATACTTTTACGGCCCAAACATTCAAACATAGTTTCAGTACTTGGGTCGGGGGCAGGGATCGCACTGCGACCCCTGCCTGCACTTGGCCGCCAACCGGATTACGGGCGGGGGAATTGGTACCAGCGGCGGATCGAACCGTACTCGCCGGCCATTGCGTTGGCCGCCGGCTCCTCCCAGAGCAGGACGACGTAGCGGGAAGGGGCATCCGGTATGGCATAGCCCCTGGCGCGCGCCTGGGCCTTGGTGCTGAACGGCCCGACGGTGTAGCCCACCTTGGTGAGCCAGTTCGTACGGACCAGATACCAGCCCGCCTTCTTGCGGTCGAGCAGGTAGGCGATTCCGGTCCAGCCCGTCAGCCAGCGCAGCAGATAGGCGAATCGGAAGGCAGTGCGCTGCCGAGCCATCTCGGCTTTGAGCTGATCGAGCGTGTAGACCTCGACGTTGTCCATCGTAGAGCACCTCCGGAAGGTTGATTGGTCAAGTTGCGTAATATATTATACATATTATTTGTTAATAAGTCAATATATGCTTCCTCTCGCCAAAGATACGTTACGCGGTTATATACTTGCGCAACCCAACCATCTGAGCTAAGCTACATACATGGGCAAAATAACCTTTGAACAACAATTTGCCACCGAGGAAGCCTGCATCGCTTTCCTGGAGAAGCAGCGCTGGGGCGAGAACCACGAGCGCCGCTATTGCTCGTATTGCTTTAGCCCCAAAACCTACGCCTTTAAGAATAAGCAACTATATAAGTGCGGCTCTTGCCGTATGCAGTTCAACGTTAAGATCGGCACCATCTTCTCGGGTAGCCACATCCCACTTACCAAGTGGTTCCAGGCTATCTACTACCTCACTTCGCTCAAGAAAGGTATTAGCTCGATTCAGCTTGCTAAGTACCTGGAGATCACCCAGAAGTCAGCGTGGTTCCTGGCTCAGCGTATCCGCTATGGTCTGGAAGAGAAGGGTCTAGGCGAGCTCCTCGGCAACGTCACTGAAGTAGATGAAACCTACATTGGTGGTCACCGGCGCGGAGGCCTGCGGGGTCCTGGCGATAAGGCCGTGGTATTTGGTGCTGTAGAGCGCGGTGGCGGTGCTAAGCTGCGCCATCTTAATAGCTCTGGCGTTTCTTCAATCATGCCGGCCTTACAACGCAGCATTGAGAGCGGTAGTACCATCTATAGCGATCAGTGGCGGGCCTACAAGAGCTTACAGTTCCGGGGCTACAGCCATGAAACGGTCAATCACTCGGCACGGGAATATGCTCGTGGGCCGGTTCACACCAACACTATCGAAGGTGCTTGGTCTCACTTCAAAAAGAGCCTGGAATCAATCTACATCAGCGTGAGCCGAAAGCACTTGCAGCGGTATTGTGATGAGTTCTCTTATCGCTACAGCACTCGAAAGCTCAAGGACGAGGAGCGGTTTGAGGATTGGTTTAAGCACTGTTATGGGCGGATTACTTATAAGCGGCTAGTAGTGGCTTAGGATTTTGGGCACTCCTTAACGCTGTTAGGAGAGTTATAGGCGTTGCACACTAGGCATTTGCGGTAGGAAATGTTCTTTACAAGTCTACCGCCTACACAGTACTTTGCGTATCTACGCTCACCCCATTGGTGAGTATCCAGCTTAGCTTGGATTTCTTCTAAAAGATTCATGGCCGCATTATACCTTAACATAAGCACTTTTTATATCCTTTTCTTGGTGAGGGGCCTATAATTAGGTGCGTAAAGCGGAGGATACAATGGATGATAGAACTATAAGGCTGGTCGATTACGATGCTCCGCAATTTTGGGAGCCTGCGAACGCTCTAGGCAAGGCCGCTACTGTACGCGGCACAGTGAATGGTGGCCCGATTATCTTAAACTTTTATTGGTCAGGCATGTCTCTGACCTTCCGCTCCGATGATCGCAAGGACGAGACCGCACTTTGTCGTGAAGTTACGGATTTTATAAAGGCCTACCAGCCAAAAGAGGATGATGATCAAGTGCAGCATTTTATGCATGACGATGAGGGCTTCCGCCGTATTGCTGATCCACATTGGAATGAAGGTCATCGGTAGGATTAGTTTAGCTAACCCCCGGAGCTATCAGGGCTATTTAAATAGTGATCTTAGGATGATAGTTACAAGCCCAATTACTTGAGCTAAGTTTTGACCCGCAACAATGCTCAGAAAGGTAGAGTTATCCGGAAACTTCCATACTCCACTTCCGACCATACAAACAAGAAAAATATTGAAAACAATTGTTATCCCCAGTACTCCGAGGATGAGCTTGCCCCATGTCTTTCTCAGCTCGACAAGGTTTTCATGATCAGTTGTTTCGGCTTCCTTGTCACGCACAGCAACAATTGCCGCGTGAAGGTTTACCTGTGCCTGGACTTCCTCAACGGGCAATCCAGAGTTTAGTAACCCGATAAAGTCCTTAGGCTTCTGGCGCTTTTTCCGGCCGAACATCGTCGCCCTTCTCCAGCAATTCTAGCCTGTAGCCAATCACATCTTTGGAAACACCAAAGCGAGCAGCAAGCTGATCTATGGTTTCTTTATCTCGGTATTTCTCTAAGAGCTCCAGAGGGACGAGAAGATTAGCGGCGAAGATATTTGCCTGCCTCTCTAAAGGGTCTGTATTAAGTTTTCCGATAGCAATTCGGAAGAGAACGCTGCGATTTGGATTAGTTTCCAGCTCATCTCTGTGTAGTATCCAGTGCCCGAGCTCGTGCGCAACGGTGAAATTCCTTCTGTTGGGCGAGTCACTTAGATTAACGTAAAGCTTATTCGCACCATCTTTTATGGTAACAAACCCAGCGATTTGATTCTGAGCAGCCGGAAAATCTATCTCAACGATATCTAGACCATTGTTTTTCGCCAACTCATAGACGTCAATCGGCGGCTCGTTAAGGTAGTTTTCCTTACGAATGCTATCGGTTTTTTGGATAATCTCTTCGGTGGTCATAAGTATCCTCCTTCCGTTGCATTCTTATACTAATTAAATTATACGCTTAGACACAAGAAAGTGCATTATATACCTCTTTTATCATTATGGTCAGTGACGATCCTTTACTGAAGCTCAATAACGAGGCATAATTACCCTGTTGAGCCGTACAATAGAAGACTTTTTCCCAGTAACCTGGGGTTTTTGCGCAAACCAAGGCGGTCATCACCGATGGCAGGCGCAAAAACCTGTTGTGCGGCTCAACACTTGCACTAAGTGGTGGCCGCCTTTTTTAGTGGCGGCTCCGTAACAAGGAGATGCCCAGATGTCAGATTCAGAGAAGAAAAGCTGGTTTGCCAGACATAAAGTACTAACCGTCGTAGCTGTACTCTTTGTCCTGGCCGTTATTGGCATAGCGAAGGATAGCGGTAGCCCGAGCGCCACTGTAGCCAGTAAAACTACTAGCTCAAGCACGCCAACACCTGCCGTTAAAGATGTGTATGCTCTCAACGAGCCAGCCGCCATTAATGACCAGACCCTCACCGTGACGGGTATTAAGCGTAACTACAGCGTGGGTGACGGCTATACCTACCCGGATAACGGCAAAGAGTATGTAGTCGTGACCGTCCAGATCGTAAATAATGGCAGTAACCAAGTAAGCTTTAACACTTTTGATTTCCAAATCCAGGATAGCTCTGGCGTACTGAAGAATGAAGCGTTTATTCCTGGCGTCGAGAACCCACTTAACTCGGGCGATCTAGCCGCAGGAGGCAAGGTTACCGGAACCCTAGCCTACGAGGTACCTAAAGGCGATGCCGGGCTCAAGCTGATCTTTAAGCCAGGGTTTTGGGATAACCGGTCGGTAACGGTTAAATTGTAGCTGGGTACACTTAATAAGCCCTCGTGTTACACTAAACACAGGTATCAACTGTCCTGAGAGAGCCGCCGTAGTGCGGCTCTCTTCGTTATTCATTTGGTGGAGACGACGGGTGCTGGCCCCGCGTCTTACAGGTATCAACTGTCTGCTCTAACCGTTAAGCTACGTCCCCATGTACTTAAACGGTAGCAACAATTGGCCAATGTGACTGTAGGGCGCTATTTTTTATTTCCAAAAATATGTTCTGGCTGCACTTATGAAGGATTTATAATTAATCCATGGAAGAAAAAGAAACATCACTTCAGGCGGCTAGGACAACAGTGATCGTGGCTATTGCCATCGCAATCCTAGCCTGGATCGCTAAGCAATACTTCGGGGTCGCGCTAAGCATGAGCCCCTCGATATGGTTCGGTCTCCTCGGCGCTTTCATTGTCTTTATTGGCAATGGGATTACTACCGAGGCGGTCACCCGTTGGGGAGCCAAAAAGATGCGCGCTTACAGGATAGGTAATTACATCCAGGTCATAGGCTTCTTCCTAACCCTACTGGCTCTACTTATCAAATAGATGGCGCGGCGCGTTATAATTGATCCATGAACAACCAACCCAAGCGCCCACTGCCAAAATCCGCACCCAAAGAAGCCCCCAAGTTTGATGTGGTCATAAAAGCGCTCATTGGTACACCCCCAGTCAGCAACGAGCAGCTAAGAAAGAAGCCTCGGAACAAAAAATAGCTACCCCTAGGCAGCTGTTACCTGATATTGCTACGCTATACGTGAGGCTAAGACCTCCACAACTAAACGGCTTTGGCGAGCCGATGGTAGAAACTGGAATATCCGTGTTTTAGGTGGCGTGGTTAATCGCCAAAAGGTTTCTACCAGCCGCGCCACCTAAGCTACGGATGTTTTTGTGCCTCAGAAAAGGAGGCAACTTGGATACAAGAAATACTATGATCCAGAGCGAAGACGTTATTACTACCTAAAGTAGTGGGAAAGAAGTTGCCGCTTCTTTCCTCCAGAATATCAAAATAGAGATCAAAGCTAAAGGGCTCCTACTGGGAGCCCTTTAGGCAAAGGTGGGAGGTTACTTTGAGTTTGGGTTGCTAATGTATATAGGCGCGATACGTTAATATTTACTTATTCAAATTTTGTGCCATAATATGGAAGGTAGAACAAAATACTCCACTCCAAGAGAAGGGTGTATTATGCTCCTTGACCGGACTACTGCCGAGAAAACCTTGCTGGAGCCGCTCGCAACTATCAATCCGCACGCTGATCTGACGCTGGAAGCCAAACAAGCCGCGCATCGGATCGCCGCCGCGCTGGCACTGCCCGAGGCCGAGGAGGCCACCCGCTCCGCCATCGCCGAGACGCTGCGCGGTCTGCGACGGGATTCATCGGTTCCGGCCGATGAGCTGCTCCGGCTCCGGCGCAGCGTGGTCATGACCTGCCTGGCCTACCACGGCTGGCTCGACACAACCTGGCGCCCGATTCACGAGTGGCTGTCAACCAGCCAGAACGGCTCCGGAGGATCGATCTGGCTGAGAGAGCACCAGGACCAGCTCATCACCCTGAAGTACCTTGACCACGAACGTCAGCTCCAAACTGTCCAACTGACCCTCCGATACAAGCTGGATGATGACGGCGACTGGGTGGGGCAAGCGAACGATGACCAATGGGTGGTCATCGGCTACAGCTGGGTAGCTACCTGTGCTATCTGGGCGCTCTCCTTCACACCCGACCGGCCACCCCAATGGTTCGAAGGCCTGCTCGCCGGCAGATCGTCCACTACCAGATAACCTCACGCCCTGCGGCGTGGCGGCAACGCGCCGCCCGTTGCGGGGCGTTGTTCGTTCTATCGGGGATATTAATTATGGTTGCTATTGACTAAGCTATTATACTATGATAAAATATATTTTTACGGAACTTCCGTCGATCTTTCTCTTGAAGGGATGAAAAGCTATGACCGCAGTCGAACTGCAGGCCGACGTTGCCCGTGCCGTGAGACGCACCGAGGCGTTGCGCGCCTACGGCGTGCAGCAGGCCGTGCTGGCCGCTGACAACCTCCTGAACACCGACGGCATCTCGATCTACCTGGTCGTGAAGCCCGAGCAGTTCCAGGAGGTGACGGCCGAGCCCGGCTACCGCTACCCGACCTGGCTGATCGGCGCCTACGGCGAACTGCTCGTGGCCCTCAGTCACGAGGTGGGTGAGAACGCCACGTTCATCCAGAACGAGGCCCTGGCCATCGCACGGCTATGTCTGACCAGTGCCGGCGTCACCGAGAACCCGGAAATGGCGCTGTTCTCCTTGCGTATGATCCTCGCCGAGTCGCCTGAGCTGGACGACGGGTACTACAACGTGCCGCGCAGCCAGCTGATGGACCAGCTCCGGGGCGCCAGCGAGGCAGAGCTCAACCAGCTGCTCTCCGACAGCCTGTCGCCGGAGCTGGAGCAGAAGCTGGCCGCCAACACCAACGACGGCGATGGCTGGCTGGCCGAGCTGCATGAGGTAGCCGGTCCCTGGTGGGACCCGGAGTCCTCCGATCACTGGCTCCAGGTCACCGTGGTGCCGAGCTCCGACTCCGCGCAGCTCACCGACGAGCAGGTGCTGGCGGCCTCCCGTTGCACCCGCTTCGGCTTCAATCTCTACGAGCTGGGCCAAGACAGCGCGGAGCGCGAGGAGATCCGGCGCCACCTGACCAATCCGGCCGAGACGATCGAGCTGGACCAGGTGGAGGCCGTCTAGCCTCATCCCCTCGCTTACGCCCCGTATCGCGTCAACCAGACGCGGTACGGGGCGGTTTTCGTAATTATTTACATAAATTGATATTAATGCTATAATAGTAAAAACCGTAGCGACATCCGAAAGGACTGTGTCATGTCGGAAGTACCCCTGAACGAAGCCACCGACTACACCAACGTGCTGGTCGTGCCCGAGAGCCTCGAGGTCACCGAGACCGCCGACTGGACCTGGGTGCCCAGCAGCCTCCCGGGCCAGTTCTGGCCCCGCCCGTACGCCTACCTCCGGTACGTCCCCGCCAGCGAGCGCAACTGGATGATGACCATCATCATGGAGGAACAGCAAAGAGCCGACGCTTCCGTGGACCTCGACGCTAGCACCTGGCGCTTCAACCTTCAAAACGCTGGCGACGGCGGCTGCATGGGCAATGCCACCAGCGCCCGTGAGGGCCAGCTGAGCAGTGCCCAGGGCCTGAGCGGCGCCGTCCTGCTGGTGGCACCCGAGGACTTCGACCGGGCCGTGGCTGAGTTCAACCGCCGCGACTACACCAAGTACGCGGTCGTCAGCGTGCCGGGACTCCTCAAGACCTCCGGCAACACCGGGCCCACGGTGACCGCTCCGGTCGCTTAAGCCCGCGAACCCCAACGTGCCCCTCATGCCTCGGCTCAGCCGAGCGTGAGGGGCACTTTTCGTTATGATCGGTTATAGAGGGCTCGATCTTTATTTTGTATGAATAATTCCTTGGTACCGCTGGTCGGACTCGAACCGACACGGAGTTGCCCCCACTTGATTTTGAGTCAAGCGTGTCTACCATTCCACCACAGCGGCATACTGTTTACGCTAAAAGAATTTTATGATATAATGATCTATTGGTCAACGAACACGGCTAGCGAAAAGCTCGTTCCCAGACTATCATAATTATGAGATAAAGTCCCGCTGATTATATGTCGACCTACTCAGATACGCTTGATATTATGCCGCTGCGGCACACCGCCGACCTGCCCCTGGCCCAGGTGCAGGAAAAGCGTGAGGATCCGGTAAACCATCCGGAGATTGCGGCATTGGCGCGGGCCCGTATTGCCAATCTGCCAGAGCACCCTATCCTGGGCCACCAAGAAGTCGCTTCCATACCAACCAGCGAACTAGTGACCGACCGCTCGGTGCTTGCCGGCCAGCTCCGGACCATCCCGGCAGCGCAGCGGCGGCAGCTGCCGCCCTGGGCACGCTCCGTACTGACATTCGCAGGCATTTTTATTGCCATGCTACTGTTGTTTAAATCGCCGATCATCTGGAGCCAGGTGAGCTACCTGTTTGAAAAACAGCCTACGCAGAGCACCAGCATAACGCCGGCCAGTTCGGTGATTCCCGCTGATCCTACCATCACCATTCCCAAGATCAATGTACATGCGCCCATTGTGTACGAGCAGAGTGTGGCTGAAGCAGACGTTCAAAAGGCGCTCGAAAGCGGCATCGATCACTATGGCAACACCCCGGCACCGGGCCAGGGAGGCAATGCCGTATTCTTTGGCCACTCCTCCAATGACTGGTGGGAGCCGGGCAACTTTAAATTCGTGTTTGTGCTGCTCGATAAGCTGGCGCCTGGCGACCGGTTTAGTATTGATTACCAGTCCGTACGTTATACCTATGAGGTAACCGGCACAAAAGTGGTACTGCCAACTGATTTGAGCGTGCTTACGCAAACCTCGGAGCCCACCGTCACGCTCATTACTTGCACGCCACCCGGTACGTCGTTTAAGCGGCTCGTGGTGACGGCCAAGCAGGTTGATCCAAGCCCCACGGCGAGCAAGCCCAAAGCTACGCCAGCCGCCAGCAGCACAGGCAGCAGCAATCTGCCAGGCTCGGCGCCCAGCTTCTGGGATCAGCTAGGCCAGGCCTGGAACGGCGTGGTACACGGTGTAACGTCGTTATTTGGCGCCGACAACAACGCCAGTCCTTCGGCAAGCCCGCAGGCGTCATCGGCGCCCAACCAGCTACCAGCCGTTAAGTAGTTCGCTCGCGGAACAAGCGGCGTAGCTGACCGAGGCGCGCTCATTCGTGGCGGAGCAGGCGCCGGCCGCTAAGGCAAGGAGGATTTGGAGCGTGAGCAGGGTAGGCGGCATTCTTTCTTGGTACATTACTGAAAATGGTTTCGGTAATGTACCCGAGAGAAGAAGCGAAGCCGGCCGAAGATTACGGCTTAATCGTGAGCTGCTGTACTCGCACCGACGGGCCATCGGGCATCAATGCAATCACCGAGCGATTATCCGAGGTGCTATAGGCCGGAAATGAACCCGTGAGCAGCCCTAGATCGACCGTATTCGTACCGTCAAATTCGCGCCATATCAGATGACCGCCCTGATTCTCAAGCACGTGGAAATTATCAAACCAGGTGAGCGATCGCACATCTTGAGCGCCGTTAAAGGTATAACTTGTCACGTTATTCAACAGCGCTGAACGTTCCAGGTCATAGGTCAAAATAGTCCCAGCGGCCCAGAATGTTAGCAGATGACCATCGGGCGAGAAGCTCGCATTGTCAACATCGCGAGCAATCACGCGCGAAGCCGGATTAGAACCATAAATATCAGTGTAGAGCGTACCCACGTGCGTCTTGGATGGCACCACCGCTAGCTCATCGGTGCCGCGGTAATTTGTGTAGTCCATGGCGTACGTGTCGCTATCGGGCAGGGCTTGGATGAGCTCCTGCTTGCGACCACTGCTATCAATACTCCAAAGCGTGCGGCCGAGCTCGGCGGTTTGCACATACAGTACGCGACCCGAAACCACCTGGAACTGGCTTACATTAGTGGCAAGCACGGCCGACACGGCCTGCGAACCAACATCCAGCCGGCGTAAGCCGTCGGCCGAGATCCAATACAACTGGCGCCAGTTTGCATCACTAAAGGTCAGCCCCGTGAGTGTAAAACCGTATTGCTGCGTTAGGTTAACGGCGCCGCTGCCATCGGCAGCCATGAGCCGATGAACCTGACCAGTGGTATCCTGCGACACCACGAGCAGATGCGAGGCATCATCGCTCCAGGTGAGGCCAGTGACGGTCTCGGCCCCCTGGACCGGAGTAGCGGCTCGCGGGGTGTACGCCTTAACCGGCTTGCCGCCACCCAGATCCAGAGTGTACACGGCTGGATCAACACCGCCAGTCACGTAGGCTAGGTGCCGATGATCCTTCGACATACTCTGCAGCACAATCTGTGACCGGGTATCCAGCGTAGCCGTAGCTGGGTGGCGCGGTACCAAAATCACATATTGTGCCAGCGTTACCAGCGGCCACTGGACTGCCAACTGTTTACTCCACGGATAGTACCCATCTTTACTTAGGCTAAATGTGTAGCTACCACTCTCAAAAGAGGACCGGTACGAGGTCCTTTTACCCGTGGCCTTACCGTCCTTCGTCACCAAAACTCCCGATGGATTCGATTCAATCATCACCAGGGCAGTTCGAATTAACCGGCCGGTCTTAAAGTTGTAGGCATAACCCTGGCCATAGGCCACGAGTAGCACAGTGGCAGCAACAACCAAGGCGGTCAGGCCAATATATCCAAGGATGACGAGAAGGCGACGCAACATAAGAATTCTACTGCGCACTATAGCATCTCGGAGGCGGTGGCGTATATACTACCCGTATGTTCTCGAAGCGAATTGCGATTGATTTAGGCACTGCCAACCTGCTGGTTTATATCCCTAAGCGGGGGATTGTCATTAATGAGCCTAGTGTAGTGGCGATTGACGACCAGAATAAAATTGTCGCCATTGGCGCCGAGGCCAAGGAAATGCTGGGCCGCACGCCAGACAACATTGTAGCTTCACGGCCACTGCGCGACGGCGTGATTGCCGACTACCGCATTACCTCGGCTATGATCCGGCACTACATTGCCAAAGTGTCTGGCGGGTTCCGTCTGAGCAAACCCGATGTGATGGTGTGCGTGCCAGCCGGCGCCACCAGTACCGAACGGCGCGCGGTCATTGACGCTACACTGGCCGCCGGCGCGCGCGCTGCCTACATCATCCGCGAACCCGTGGCAGCCGCCATCGGCGCCGGCATCCCCATAGCAAGTGCCGCGGGCAACATGGTGGTGGATATTGGCGGCGGCACCACCGAAATCGCCATTCTGAGTCTGGGTGGCGTGGTAGCGCAGCACAGCATTCGGGTGGGCGGCAACCGATTTGACGCAGCCATTGCCGAATATATTCGCAAGAAATATGGCCTGGCCATTGGCGATCGCACCGCCGAAGTCATCAAACAGCAGCTCGGGAGTGCACTCCTTCTAACCCGAGACCGCAGCATGGAGATCCGCGGGCGCGACATCATTGCCGGTCTTCCCAAGACCATCACGATTAAGACCAATGAGATCTCGGGTGCTATCCAGGATGAACTGGAGAAAATTATCCAAGCCATTCGCGTGGTGCTCGAGCAAACGCCGCCCGAGCTCAGCTCCGATATCATCGACCGTGGCATGGTCTTAACCGGCGGGGGAGCATTACTGCAAAACTTGGATAAGATGCTCACTCAAGTGACCGGCGTCCCGTGCGTGGTAGCCGAGGAGCCACTCCTGTGCGTGGCCCGGGGGACCGGCATTGCACTGGACAATCTGTAGGAGTACAAGCGCAGCCTGGTAGCGGTCAAGTAATGAACCGGCTTACTAGACGGTTGGAGCAGGGAATTCAGGGCGGCCTCCTGGCGCTCGTGGCGTTAATGCCGTTTCACGCGTTCTTGAGTGTCTGGCTGGGCACCACACTCGGTCATCGCGCCTTGATCCAAAGCTGGAAGGAAGTACTGCTGGTGATATTGTGCGGCCTGGCCATTTGGCTCGTGATACGAGAGCCAGAACGGCTAGGCCGCCTGCGACAGCCAGCGATTCTGGTGGCAGGAGCATTTTTGGCAATAGCGCTGATCGTAACGGCGCTATTGCGACCAGGATTCTCCACCGCCCTGTACGGCCTCAAGATCGATGGCGAGTTTTTGGTAGCCTTTGGGCTAGCAACGCTCGTGGCAGCGCCAGCCTTTGGCCGGCGCCTCGTTACCACGGCTCTCGCCAGCGCCAGCTTGGTCGTAGTCTTTGGCCTACTGCAGAGCACCGTGCTACCGCCCGATTTCCTGATCCATTTTGGCTATGGCCCGACCACGGTCCTACCATACGAGCACCTGCAGGCTGGCGTATCCAGTCTCCGGTTTGGTTCCACGCTGGGCGGCCCCAATCAGCTCGGCACCTACCTAATCATTCCCTTAAGCCTTTGGGCCGTCATGGTAATGCGCGATCGACGCTGGTGGCTGGCTCTGGCGTTTATTCCTGGCCTCTGGGTGATGATTCACACATACTCACGTGGCGCCTGGATAGGGCTACTAGCGGCGCTCGCTGTTGTAAGCCTTGGCCTTATGACACGCACATGGCGGCGTTGGACCGGGGTGGGCATGGGAGCTGTGATCGTAATTATAGCCTTGTTAAGCCCAATTTGGCTTAAAAGCCCCCTTATTCAACACTACGCGTTGCACGGCGCCACGTTGTTTCAAAGCGGCCAGGGCTCCGATTATCAGCACCTGGACTCGCTCCGCCAGGGCCTGAGTGCCATAGCCGGCGCCCCGCTCGGTCACGGCCTAGGTACGGCTGGACCGGCAGTCTTCTTTACCGGCAGCGGCCGTATCTTTGAAAGCTACTACTTGCAAGTGGGGTACGAAACTGGCCTGCTGGGTCTGGTCTTATTCGGCGCCCTGGTTATACTAGTGGGACGAGGGCTATGGCGCCGAAGATTAGTGAGCCCAGCCGCCCTGGGC
>JARIHM010000126.1 GCA_029288275.1 Candidatus Saccharimonadota bacterium
TCTACACTCGACTAGTCGTCGGCAGCGTCAGATGTGTATAAGAGACAGCCCACCCCCTGAAGTGGCTGATGAAACCACATGTTCAGGGCGCTCTCCAGATAGCGCAGCCGGTCCGAAGCACTCTTTGACTCGCCGCTGGCCGCCTCTGCAAAGCGTGATCCCGGCGCAATGGTAGCTGCATTTGGCTGCACTACATGACGCAATTGAACACTACCGAAACTCAATCCGACAATCGCGATAAACCCGAATAACAAAGTTATCCACTGGGTTTTCGACAACGTGTGCACAAGCAAGTACACTACCACCACAAGACCGAGCACGATGGTAGCCGCCCGCGAATCAGTCATCGCAAAAGCCGTTCCAAAGCCAGCCAGTCCCGCCAACCACCACCAGCGCACAGGGCCCCGCTTGCCCACCCCGTCAACGCTCAATAAGATGGCTGGGATCAGATAGGCTGCTGCCGGATTGGCCCAATAAAATGATCCTGTCAGGCGGTCATAGTCGCTCGTGAGATACAGCCATACTCCATAGACGGCAAAGGCCACAGCCGAGGCCAGGTAGAGTCCCACGAGCCGCTGCCGCCCCTGCGGTTCACCCGCCATACTGTAACTGAGCCGAAAGATCAGGCCGGCTAAACCAAACGTTATCAACCAGATTATGGTGCTGTAGTGATTCGCGGTCCACCACAGGGACAATGCGCCCCAGCCAATAAATGCACTCCAGGCCCACACCAAGGAGCCCCGTCGCAACCGCCGCACCGCTGGCTGGCGCCACAACAATAAGGCCCCCAATAGCACCGCGCCTACGCTCAGGAGCATAGCCAGTGGCTCCTGACCGCCGCTCAACCAGGGTGCCATAGCCACGGCCACACACACCCCCACCGTCCACGTAATAACGGATCGCAGGTTCATCGGCTCCTGGGGTAACTGCGTCATAGCGGTATTGTAGCAGACGTGTAGATAGACAAGAGCAAGAATGGCTTACCCTAACGACAGCCTATATTTACTTTTTGTATAAAATATAGTATAATATTGATGATCAAGCGGATCGCACCTAGAAGGGACTGCCATGGTTGAGATCGTGCACACTGCCAGCACGGATCGCATCGAACAGCTACACCTCTACGTCCAACTGAGGCCGCACATCATCGCCGTGCCCAATAACGGCATTGAAGGCCCGGCCAGGGTTGCCATCGCCGGCCCGGACGAGCTGATCGCCCGGCTGAAGATCGAAGAGGAACGCGGCCGCGCCCTCATGGTCACAGAGGAAGACAACGCCCCTGGCTACACCATCAAGTGGGGCGAAGCGGCCCGCAAGCTGACTACGACCCGGCAGGCCGTAGTCAAGGTAGTGAGCGGCGACAGTCGGCTCACTATCGGCTGCGTTGCCGGCAACGTCACGATCGACCGATCCGGAGGACTCTCGGCCGGGATGATCAATGGCGCCACGGCGCTTGACCTGGCCGGCGAAGCCGGTGGCCTCACCGTCAAACTCTTCGCTCCCGGGCCGTTCTCGTTCAAGAGCTAGTCCCCCGCCCCCAGACCACTCGGTCTGGGGGCGTTACGTATTGTGCGACATGGTATGCTGTAAGCATGGCCGCTTTACCTATCTCCGAACTTGTCACTGACTTTCTAGAATACCTCGAAATCGAGCAGAATCGCTCCCAAAAGACCATTGCCAACTACGATCACTATTTGCAACGATTGGTCGAATTCAGCGATGACTGTGACATCGCCAAGCTCGATGCCGAGATGGTGCGGCAATGGCGCCTGCATTTGAACCGGCTCAAGGATGAGCGCGGACAGGAGCTCACCAAGACCACGCAGAATTATCATTTGATTGCTCTGCGCAGTTTCCTCAAATATTTAGCCAAGCGTGATATTAAGGCTCTCGATAGCGCCAAAATTGAGCTGGCCAAAGTAGTACGGCCCCAGGTTACCTTCCTGGATACGAGCGAAGTGGAGCGGCTACTGGGCGCGATTGATACCAGCACGGTAGTGGGCCTGCGCGACCGGGCGGTAATCGAGCTGCTTTTTAGCGGCGGCCTACGTGTTAGCGAGCTTGTCGGCGTGGATCGCGACCACATCAACCTGGAGCGGTGCGAATTTATGGTCCGCGGCAAGGGCCAAAAGGACCGGCCGATCTTTATCTCGGCTCAGGCTGCCGACTGGATCGGCCGTTACCTGGCCGCCCGCAGCGATGATTTTAAGCCGCTGTTCATTCACTTTTCCGGCTCGCAAAACAGTGAAGATGACGGCATGTACACCCGTCTCACTGTCCGGAGCGTGCAGCGGCTGGTGAAACGCTACGCAGTAGCGGCTGGCATCACCAAGGACGTAACGCCTCATACCTTGCGCCATAGTTTTGCCACCGATCTGCTCACTAATGGCGCTGATTTGCGTAGCGTGCAGGGACTCTTGGGTCATGCCAATATCTCCACAACGCAAATCTACACCCACATTACCGATCCACAGCTCAAAAGCGTGCATGAACGGTTTCACCGCAAGGCCGACGACCGCTAGGTGTCACCCCGAGAGGCATATTGGGTTAATATGGGCAGCCAGTCGTAGCCGGATCTAGCGCGTTATTGATGATACTGAAGTTCTTACAGATATCGGTATCGCTGTAGATGACATAATCCAGGCCGGTAGCAGCACCGTTCTGGTATGGCACCTTATAGATGACACGACGGAAGGCATCACCGGCCTTGGCCGTGATGTCGATGGTGGCGGTCCCGTCGGGCACATTCACCACACTACCGCCACCGTTTATGCCACTCATAAACTGCATCAGATACGATGTGCCAACATAGCGTGATCGCAGACGGAACAAAAAGCTCTGGCCCGCCGGCAAATTGGTAATGGTGAGACTACAGTGGTAGGCACCGGTGGTGACGCACGTGCCCTGCACCGGATTGCTGCCCTTAATGGCGGTGTAGGCCACCGAACCACCACCGCCCTGATGCGGCACGGCCAGCAGATTGGTAAGCTTAACATTCGCGGTGTTAGCGCTAAATGAACCACTGGGGTATTCCACGATGGCGAGCTCCAACGGCGCGGCATAGTTCCAGCCTGAAGCGGTTACATCAGGGAAGCTGTTGGCCGGCGGGTTAAAGAAGCTGCCGTAGCCGCTGGACGGCGCCACCGTGGTATCCCACTGGAGCGTCAGGCTGCGAAAGGCGCCGGAGCCCACATCCACCTGTACAGCCTTGTCTGGCACTGGCAACGTGCCACTGGGCGAACCAGAATATGAGATTTGCTGGCAGCTCCAGCCCACCTCACCTGGCTGGCTGGGATCAAGATCCAGATTCTGGTAGGTACTAGGGGCGCCGCTGCAAGTCTGGGGCGTAAACGTACCACTCCCCAGCGCCGTAATCACCTTGCTAATGCCGTCCTCCACGCCCGACTGAGCCGCGTAGTAGGCCCGCACTGATTGTTCGGCATCGTCTGATTGACGCAGCTCGCTGATCATGAGCGCGATCAGGCCAGTCGTGATAATGCTAATCAAAATGCTAATAATAATGGTGGACAAGAGCGCTACGGCGCCTTGCTGCGATCGCAATCTCATAATCCGTCTCCTCCTCTGAGTGATGCCGTGCTCACGAGCGTGGTGACGGCGCAGAACTGTGAACCGGCGCCGGGCTGACAGTGTGTTTGGGTGGCATCAAGGTCGCTGGTGTCGTTGCGGGACACTATTGTGAGCGTCAGCAGCACGGTACCCAGGCCCGGTGACACCGGCGTAGTGGCACTAGCCGCAAACTGCGTCACTTGGGTACTGGAATCATTGAGCGTACGCCAGCTGCTGGTAATAGCCGGCGACGGGCAGGTACCAGCCGGCGGGTTCGATACACTGCCGGCCCGTAGATTACCGCTGCCATCCACCGCGTACTCCAGGGTAGTGCTGCCACGCGACAGGCACAGCCAGGTCTTGGCCGCGCCGCCATTGCCCACAGTAGCCGCACCAGACTCACGAATATCCTTGGAGACGCCATCCATTACGATCCGAGCGTTCTGCTGCGTGGCCCGTGATGAGATACCGGCCTGATGAATCCGCACTACCTGAATAAAACCCGTGGTCACGATGAGCATCATGAAGCTGAAAACGGCCATAGCCATGAGTAGCTCGATCATCGTAAAGCCAGTTTGATTGCGGTGCATTATCATCGCAAACCATCCATATCTACCAGCTCTAGGCGAATATCGGAGGCCAGATCGGGGCCACCGCCTCGCGCCGGCACACCATACTGAATAATGAAGGTATAGCTTGGCTGCGTGCTGAGCGGCGCCGTGTCCTGGTAGACCAAAATGCGCACGTAGCCCTGATTACCGAGCTCACCCTGGTCGGTGCCGGGGCCGGCCTGAGGGATCCACTGCCCCGTGCCGCCCTGCTGCACCATGTGGAAGCAGTGCTGAGTGCCGGATTGGTTCGGATCACAATCGACTGAGCCGTTGCGCGTCACAATGCCCGGCAGGCCAATGCCGCTGCCCTGCACAAATTGCGTCCAGGTGTGGCTATCACGAAAACTCTGCAGCGCCTCGGCTTGTTGTTGCGCCTCGTTGACCATCTGGCTGCGCTCTTTGGCATTCTGGCCTAGATTAAAAGCCTTGTTGGCCGTGGCAAAGGCCCCGGTTAGCACCATAGCCAGAATAGCCAGCGCAATGGTGACCTCAATAAGGGTATCACCGCGTGAGTTCAGCACATTGCGCCAATGTCGGCTCACTGGAAACCTCGCGTCACGCTATTGCCCGTTGGGTCGATGGTGAGCCAGGCATGGCGGCTGCCGTCGGTGACATTCAGGTTGGTCTTGGCTGCCGGTGTACTGGGGTAGAAGTTGTCGTACCGATAGGTGCCAGTCAAGCGACCAGCCCAACCACCGCCAGGACTCATGGCCGTCTGCAGCGAACCATCCACGGGCGAACGCACAAACGCCACCTGAATGTATCCAGCATTGATGGCTGCACCCAGGGGTGGGCCGGTGGTTTGGGCATTGAGGTAATAAATGCCCCAGGGAATGGTAAACGAGGTGTTCTCGGCCGCCAGGATCGTGACAGCCTGGCTGCCGGCCGGAGCGTTGTTGTTGGCCGTCACCAGGGTTTGCACCTGCACCGTGGAGGAATTTTGTTGGAAGGTCAGAATGTGGCCAAAGGTGATGTTGGCCGTATCAGTCCCGCCAGACGACTTGATGGTAGAGAGCGCCTCCTGCCGCTGACCTAGTACCGATTGGTTGAGGCGCTCCACCGCATCGCTAAATTGAGCCTGGCCTCGCAGCGTGGAGAAGCCGAGCAGCGCAATCATCGCCAAAGCCGACCCAATGGCCATCACCAAAATGAGTTCGATAAGCGTAAATCCAGCTCGCGATCGCATAAACATAGGTACTCTCAATATAGCACAAGCGGTATTTGGGAGGCTCCTTCCTGGCGTAATTTTTCTCGCTGCGGAACTCGTTTCACTCAAGCATTCTCACTCGAAAAGATTACGCCAGGAATGCGCCTTGCTGTACGCTCAGGGCACGGGCGGACTCCCTGAACAATTCTTCGACGAGGACTGTTTGAGGCCGTCAGGCCAAGTTCCGCAGCCGAAAATGCTAAGAGAGGGAGCGTTGCTAGATCAGGCCATTCAGCCGCAAATACCAGTCCGCAATCGCGTGCCCATACAAGAACGCCACCACCGTGCCCAGCACCAAAAACGGCCCAAAGGCAATACGTGTGCCGCGCAGCCGGCGGCGATGGCGAATGATGAGCGCCAGGCCTACGATCGCCGCCGTATCAAAGGCTACCAACAGCGCCACAGCCATGCCGCGCAGGCCCAGCAGCAGACCCATCACAAAGGCCAGCTTGATGTCTCCCCCGCCCATAGCCCGGCCTTTGCTAGCCGCCACCAGCACATAGAAGATGCCGCCCGTAATAAGAGCTGCCAGCAGCGGTCCGCGGGCGCTCATGATGCTATGCAGCCGCAGTGCTTCGAAGACCACGTATACGAGGCCCAGAAACACAGCCGGGATCATGATTTTATCGGGCAAGAGCATCCAGCGGGCATCGTACACGGCCAAGATAATGAGCAGCGTCAGCATGGCTAGCCACAGCACTAGGCGCACCCAGGTCCAGGCGTCCATCGGATGGAGGGCATAGGCACTGAGGCCAAACAACGCCGCCGTGGCTGCCTCTACGGCCGGATACTGCCAGTGGATGGGCGCACGGCAGTAACGGCATTTGCCGCCCAGAAGCAGCCAAGAGAAGATCGGCACCAGGTCCTTGCCGGCCAGCGTGTGATTGCACTCCGGGCAGACGCTGCGGCCCTTAACCCAGCTGCGGCCAACGTACAGCCGCCAGACGATAGCATTAATGGCCGAACCGATGATTAAGCCGAGTAGAATGATGTAGGTCACAATAAGAAGCATAAGTGGATTATACAGAAAAACGGCCCGGGGTGGGCCGTTTTTCGGGGAGTAGTGTTAACTACTGGTTAGTTCGGCAGTCGTTACCACCTTGCTCAAGACCAACCTTAACAGCATAAACACGGTTACCGGCGGCAGCACCGCTACAATCCTGACCTAGCACATAGCTAAAACCAGCTGAAGTTGAGCCCGAAGGCGTAACAAGACCATTGTAGGTGTAGGCAGAGCCACTCAGGGGGTCGTTAGCGTTAGTGATGGCATAGGAACCAGTTAGGGCAGTGTTGAAAGCCGCCTGGCTCGCTGGATACGTACCACCATTATTAGAAGCGTACTGCTCAAGGACAGCCGCAACGCGGCTAAGATCATTCTTCCGCTGCGAGTCGCGACGACTCTTCTGCGCCCCCGAAACTGCCAGGAACACAATCACGAGGAGCAAACCAGCAATGGCCAGCACCAGCACGATTTCAATCAGGGTAAAACCCTTTTCTTTCTTGAGGAGATTACTCACCTTCTGTCTCACCTTTCATTAATTTGCAGTTATAAAAACAGCTTACGTTCAATATTGCGCTTATGCTAGGCCAATGTCAATCATCCCTCAGCCAAAATTAAGCCTTTACAAATGCGAACATTTACCGTACGATCCGGAAGTTGGGCGAAGATCGCCCTAGTTCCTTCTCAAAGGGAGAATCGTCTTGCGACGGTCGCCGAAGAGGTCTTTGGCCTGGGTGATAAGCTTGCTCGTCACCCTGGGTATGAGCGTGACGTTACCTGCCATAGTAGCGGGTCCCGCAAATGCGAGTGTGACTGCAGGAGATATCGCTTATCTCTCCCCCAGCGACAACAACATCTACATGCTGAAAAGTAGTACAAATTCGGTCGTTCAGCTTACTACCGATGGACGAGCCCAATGGCCAGACGTTTCAAAGAATGGCCAAAAGGTCGTATACACTAGTCCAGACTATTCCATACAACATGGATGGTCGGATCCTAATGTGTATGTAATGAATACAGACGGTTCAGGACAATCTGTCGTGGACCCCTCAATCCACGCAGGCGACCATTACGATTACAATCCGCGTTGGTCGCCGGATGGAACCAAAATTTCTTTCCTGCGCATGGACAATCTCTCGGGCAATGTGACCAAGGATATTTGGGTTATGAATGCCGATGGCGGCAACAAAATCCAGGTAACAACCAATGGCCAGGCGAATGGTCCAGCTACTTGGTCTCCCGATGGCACACGATTGGTCTATACAGACCAAGGCCAAACTGGGTATGCCCAGCTTATGGTTAGCAACATAGACGGATCAGGAAAGCATGCGCTGACGAGTACACCGCTGGCGCTGGATAGCTACTCTCCTGACTGGTCGCCAGATGGATCTAGGATATACTTCTACTCTAGCGCTGGTCTGGGCTACTACCAGTCGTCCGACCAGTTCAGCAACCTTATGGCAGTCAGCTACAACCAATTGACGCCTAAGGTAAGTGACGCGGACATTGATCCGCGAGTTTCCGCCGATGGGACCAAGATCCTGTTCAACAGTTCTCGTGACTGTAACGGTGGCTGTTGGCATTTGTTTACCGTCATGAGCTCCGGCAGTTCTCTTGCAGAGTTGCCCCAGACCGCCACTACGCAAGCCTGGGT
>JARIHM010000165.1 GCA_029288275.1 Candidatus Saccharimonadota bacterium
TCGGTGAGGTTATCGATCCGCCAATAAATCGTGGTGTCGCGCGGTTTGACGTAGAAGTAGAGGTCGTAGGTCTTGCTGGCAGCCAGGGAAACGGCTGTGGCGGCATGGGTTTCGGTGGTGCCATCGCGGCTCATAAACTGCATGACGCCGCCTTCCCCCGACCGGTTAGCCGCGAACGAGAAGCCGACGTAGTTACCCGTGGGTGAGTTGCTGGCACCCATAGTAGCTGCGGTCTGGTCGGACAGACCAAAGAACATGCGCGTACCGGTGGTGGTGCTCGTGTAGTTGGTTAGCGTGGCATCATTGAGGGTAATGCGCGTAACAAAGAAGAAGCCGTCGGCACCGCTGGCAACACTACCGCGAAAATAGGCATTGGTGGCGCCGGCAAAACCGGCCACATTGCCTGCGATGGCGCTGGTGGCAAAGCTAGCCAAATAGCCGTTTGCCTCACTGCTCGTCGGCGTGCCGGGCGCGTTGCCGGCCAAGGCGTAGTAGCCACCGGTGGTACTCAGCGTTGTAGCCGTCGTGCCGGAACCGGGCGTGGCCAGGAAGATATTTTGCTGCGCCAAGCTGGGCTGCAGGGCATAGCTGACACCGCTTGAGCCCTTGACCGACAGCATAGAGCGACCAGAAACGAGACGCGAGTATACCCGCAGGTTGCCGCTGGCGGGGGTAGCCGGGTCACTGGTCATGTCGGCCAGCTGGAGGCCGCCTGATTGAATATCGGCGCCAATGTCCCAGCCGGTACCCACCTCAACGGCGGTGTCTTGGCCCGTGCCGGCGCTGGCGGGGCCCTCCAGCTTGAGCCCGTATGAAGTCACACCGGCGGCCGCTCCGGTGGCGTTGGCGACAATGCGCAGGCCGCTCCAAGTGCCGCCACTAGTAGTGCCAGGCTGGTAGTCAATGCGCAAACCGGCCGCTTCCACAGCCGCCGCGCCGCCTTTGTATTTAACGTTGAGCGCGTTGACGCCGGCCGTGGTTACGCCCGTGGAGCCAGTGTTGTCGATGGTCATTTGGTCGGCCGTCGGCACATTTGTGCCTGAGTTTACGGCCAGAGCGCCGGCCGTGGTGGTGGTGACACCAAATTTGCCTAAGGTGATGGCGCTCGCATTGTTGGCGCCAAGAGCCAGGGTGGTTGTGGTAGTACCGGCATCGACGCCGGCCACGTACAAATTGCGCCAGACCGTAGCGGCCGCACCTAGATCAAGCGTGTTGTTGGCGTTAGCCACTAAGCTCTGGTTAATGCTGGTGGCCGTCAGGTTGCTTAAGCTAGTGCCCGCCCCGGCGCCCGGCGAACAGGTGCCGCTCGTCACCACGCCACCTGTCACTACCTGGTTTTGCAAGAACTGCCCACCGCTGCAGGTGATGCCGGCACCGGCCGTGGCGCCAATAGTAATGCTTGCACCACTGCCCAAGGTGAGGTTGCCGCTATTGTCGACTTTTAGCTTGACCGTGTTATTGATTTGCATATTAACCAGATCACCAGCATAGCTCCCAGGGTTGGCGCCAAGGTACGTGCCGCTTGCACTGCCGCCAGACAATGCCGCCACGCTCCCGAACTGCAGCATTGCTCCGCCGCTGGCCGCCGATCCCGTGAGAGCCACGCCTACACCGCCACTTTTACTGAAGGTGTTGGTATCGGTAAAGCTCTGCGCCTGACCTAGCTGGCCAAAGGCTGTGGCGTCGAGACCGTCCAAGGTATCCGCATTAAAGGCGTAGGGCGAGCTGGCCAGGGGCTGGCGCGGCGTCATGGCACCCTCAGTAAAACTGGCGCAGCCGTTGGTAGCACAGGTGGCCGTAGCCGGGGTGGGCAGTTCTACTTCCAGATAAAGCGGAAAACTGCCACTAAACAGCGTCGGGTTCAGGCTGGTCAGATCACCAAATTGGATATTAAACAGGCCGTTGGTCACCTGAATGCGGTTATCACTGACGGCAAACACCCGATCTTCTTCCCAGCTAGCTGTGCCGCCGCTGAGTGTAGTGTAGAGACGGAATTTAATGTTATAGAGTCCATCGCTTAACACATTGCCGTTATTGTCGGTGAGGCGGCCCTGAAAGTTCACCTTATACGGAATGGTTTGGGCCGCCGAAGCTAGCCCTGGCGCAAGTACGCCAAAAATGGTCGTGAAACTTACGAGCATCAGCGCCAGGCAGACAAGCAACCTGACCCGCTGAAGTAGTCGTAACTCCATCACAACCTACGTTATATTGGTTATTTTACCATTGTGCTTATGTCTAAATCAAGATAAGGGCTATCGCAAGACATGAAGATATTGTGCAATCTGATAAAGGCCCGGATGTTGGTAACATCCGGGCCTAATTCTAATCCCACTCAGCCCAGGCGGCCCTCCAAGTATCATGCCCAGTGCCGTCCTGAACCGGGCGATGCTCTGCCAGCTTAGCGGGTGGCAATATAAACTCGCCCACCTGCTCAACCGGGACCTGTTGCGTAAAAGCCTTACGGCCGCACGGCCGCGGTTTGCCGAGCCTTAGATGACGACAGAATGCTTCGTTTAGCTCCGTAGACCAGGACTGGCCGGCCGGCACCGCCCCTCGAAAACGATAGGCTCCTAGTGGTGTCAATACAGCCGCCGGCCAGGTGCCCTCATAGGCCAGTACCAGGCCGCTCTGGGTATAGGGGCCCAACGGACGCGGCAGGCTCGCCCGGCGATCCCGGGGATAAATTCGGCGCTGAGTGCAGACTTCGAAGAACTGGTTAGCAATCGTATAGGCCGCTCTCACCAGCAGCTTTAGCTCAGCTTGCTCGAAGGATGGTTTTGGCACGGGCACGGCAGCTCCGTCTCGTTCAACCGCACGCGAGCGTCCGCTCGCTGCTGGCATTCTAGCGCTGGCGTCGTGACCGCCGCAAGAGCCGCTGCCAAACAGGCGCCCGGCTGACCCACCATAGCAGCGTCAACACAACCGGCAGTAAGACAAGCGGATACCAACCTGTACAGGCAAATACCCAAGCAGTGGCGGTACGGCCGGTGGCGGCGTCATGAACGGTGACCGGCAGAAGACCCAGGTATGAACCCGGCCGCGTTACAGCCAGCCGTCGCGTAGCGCCCGGCAACACCAATTGTCCTGCCAGCGATGCCGGGCCTAGCCACCACACGCGCGTAGTAAGCGCCGGGGTAAAGGCAACGCCGCCAGCGCCGGCCGGGTTATGGTAATTGAGGCTGCCCACAAGGCCGGCGCCAAACTGCCAAAACGGCAGATCCAGATGCGCGATCTGACCGGTTGGTTGAGCCGCGGTACCATGGTTTAGCAACAACAGCGTACCAACATTGGCAGCCTCGGCTACGTACGATACATTGCTTGACGGCATTACCGGTACCGTCCGAAAAAATATCACGGCATAGATTCCGCCGGCTGGCAGCTTGGCCGGATCAACAGTGAAAGGCATGCGCAAACTTTCGTGAGGGCCAAGCACAAACTGACTCAGATCTGGCTTAATAGCTATAGTCAAGGTGTCATCATGAAAAAATTGCAGGTTGCCATCGAGATCGGCCTGACGAAACCCGTCTACCTCGGTGGTAATGGTGACGGGGGCGTCGCCAGGATTAGCCACATCGATGTAACCGGACTTGACCTGGCCGCCGACGGTATCGTCATATTTGAGAGGATTAACCTGCAGACTTGTCTCAGCCCGGACCGGCATCCCCCAGGCGCCGGCGAACACTACTATCTCCAGAGCTATAATCCACCATCGCTTCATGGCTTAATGGTCGCCGTATAGACCACGGTGGTGGCGTACGAGCCTTGCTTTTGCTGGGGCGTAGTGTCAACCCGGTATTGCAAGGTGGTCTTCTCTGGTGCGCCGCCGGTAAGACCGGTGCGCGAATGGTATGCCGTGGCTACGCTTGGCAAGCCCGCATAGTTGTAGGGTCCGGCTCCCCATTTGGCCTCTACCTGCGTGCCGCTGATGACCGTAAAGCCCAGACCTTTGGTGGTGCCCTCAGTCCAGGCCGCCGGCGAGCTGATACTGCCGCTCATCATAGGGATAGTGGTCGTACCATCGCTATGCGTCAGCAGTTTGGGAGCCTGCACATACAAATCGTAGCCTGGCGCGTCCGTCACGACAATTGCGTCCATATTATAGGTGCTGGACGCGCCGGGCGTCACGTTGGGTAGCACCGAGGCTGAGCGCAAACCGCTATTGCCAGCAGCATAATCAGCCGCAATCTCGGCGTCGCTGAGCTGACGGCTGTAGACGCGCGCCTCATCGAGTGTAGCAGCCAGAAAGCTAGAGGTCGGCGCGCTGGGCCAGCCCGTCAAATTGTTGTAGCCCAGTCGCCAATAACCCGTGTAACTGCCGGCCGTCGTGGTGGTAGCATCGGTACCGACGCGCACACCGTCTATTGCCAGCGTTAGCCCCGCTGCGCCCAGGGTAGCCACTGCCTGATGCCAATTGCCATCGTTATAGGCGCTCGTTGACGAAATAGTTTTTATAGCACCGTTATTCACACCAAAGACTACCTGCCCGCCATTCGTCAGGTAGAGCTGCCGGTCGCGATTCGTGCTTGCGCCTGTCTGAGTATCGCCAAAGCCCATCAGGAGACCACCCTGCGCACTGGTAGTTTTAAACCACAACTCCAGACTACATGAGCTCGGATTCGTCTGGCTGGTGGTCGTTGATAGATATTGCGTACTGCCGTTTAGAAGTACTGCTTGACCAACCTTGCCCGTCGTCCAGCTTGGTGAACCCTGGAGCGTAGCGTTATTACCTGTGGTGCTGACGTCGTAGGCGCGCGTGCCGGTGCCCGTATCAAGCGGCCACGAGGCGTATACCCCATTTGGCAATACCGATAGTGCAATGGCGTGCGGCAGCTGAGCTATGTAACCCTGCGTCAGCTTGTAGCTCTGACTTGAGCCGCTGCCTAGCACAGCCTCGCCCCCAGCATCGGTCAGTTTGTATGAGGCTGAGCTGCCGCTGCCGCCAAAGGTATCAGCCACGTTGGGATCAAGCCGGAAGTGCGTGCTCTGAAGCAGGTTGGCCGATGCCGCTAGCGGGACCTCCAGGAGGATGAGGAGTCCCAAAAGCCAGAACCGTCGTAGCTGCAGCGCCATGGTTGCCGTTACTCTCGTCCGGCTAGAATACGCAGAGCTCGGCGTAACCGTTTACGCCCCTTCCAGAAGAACAACAGAGCAATAAGCAGGATGAGGAGCACGAGTCCAACCACTTTGTATGGAATTACCGTAAAGCTCGTACTAGCCGTCAGCGTCTGGACCGAGCCATTATGCACGGTAACGGTAGCCGTATAGGTACCAAAGAGCCACTTACGGTTTAGTTGCGTATTAAGCCGCCGAATGGCACCAGGGATTACGTTTTTACTATCAAGATTGATGGTAGCTGTCGTCAAACCAAGCATATTCTTAACCACAATTTGGCCGGTTGGCTTTTCGTGCACATTGCCTAGATTCTGGATCCGGGTCGTAAAGTTGACTGGTCCGTACTCAGAGAAGGTCTTGTCGCTCGCAAAACTAGCGATCGCCAACTGCTCATGCGCGGAACCGTTAATGCGCAGAAAAACGAGTGCCGCCAGGTCCTGCTGCACCGCCGCACCGCTCTCACCGCTGGGCAGCTTGCTAGCAATGGTACTGAACGTCACCGATCCATAACGGCCGCCGGGCTCAGCATTGGTAGGTACGCTCACTACATACTGCACCTCCGCGGTGCCTTTGGGCGGCACAGTCACCGTGGGCTGGCTAAGGGTGAAATAGGGCGCTAATGAATAGGCCGGATCAGCGCTGTCGGTAAGCTCCACCTCGCCTTCCTCGCCCTTGGCGACAAAGTTTTGCTTACCAAGCTGGAGCGTAATTTGTTGATCGGTCAGATTGGTGACCTTAATGGTCTGGCGCGTACTGGTGCCGCGGTCCAGCGCCAGCGTGGTAACCGGCGGTGAAATCTGGTATCCCTGCGTATCGGCTGCCGCCTGAGCACCAGGAACGGCAAAGACCGCTCCCAGGCCTCCGATGGTTAAGGTTACAAGCAGAATTCGGAAGATGGTAGCGATCTTTGTCATAGTGTCCTATAGCTTACGATCTAGTAGACGGGGGTGCAAGTGTAGATGACCGTGGTGCTGTACGTACCAGGCTTGGTCGTCAGCGAGATGCCAACCTGATGACCGATCCGGTACGTAGTTGTGGTCACGCCGGCCGCTTCATAGGCTAGCTCCGCGTTGCTGGTGGTGAGCTTGGACCAGTTTTGACTGGGGCTCGTAAAGCGGTTAGCGGTGCCCGTACCGAGGGTCGCGTCATTGGTGGTCACGCCGTACGCCTCAGTGCCGGCAGCCGGGAAGTTGGTGGGGCTGGCATTCGTACCGGTCCAGTCGGTGATGGTTTGGCCCAGCGCATTGGTTGGCGCGCTGGTGTAGCGGGCGTAGATCGTGTAGCCGTTCGTGGCGTTGGTAGCCGCCGTCAGATCCTGGCAGACCACACCATTGCTAGCCGCGGTTACTGTGCCAAAGGGAATGGTGGTAGCCGTGGAAGCCTGAGTGGTAGTGGTACCATCGCAGCCGGTACTCGCGCCCACGGCATTGACTGTGAAGCTCAGCGTATTGTCAACCGTCAGCGACAGGGTCGAACCATTCGTATTAATAAACTCTACCTTGGCGTTGTCGATGGGCGTGGTGGCGCAGTCAGTGTTACCGTAGGTGTTAATACTGAAGAAGTAGGCCGTGTCGGCCACCGACGAGTTGGTAATGCCGCCCGTTACAAAGGTGGCGCCCGTCAGGGTGCTTGGCGTTACACCAGTCGAGTTGGTGTACTGGTAGATGTTGTTCTGGCCGCTCGAGCTGGCGCCATCACTCTTGGCCAGGCTCCAGCCTGTGGCCGACGAGTTGATCAGCGTGGACGAAGCAGCCGTTACCGAACCAGCGGCACCGCTAAAGCCGGTTGGGGCCGTGGTACCAGTGGCAGTGGTGGCCCACATCACCTTCACGCACTTCACGAGTGATGAAGTGACCGAGGAACCGGTGAAGGTGTAATTCACGCTCGTTTGACTAGGACGCGGATCGCTCAGCGCCACCGAAGCCGAGCTCAAGGTAGCCGCGTTGGCCGCTCCAGCGTTAACCAGTACGCTCAGCAGCGCCAAGACGGCGATCGATGCCTTAGCTAATTGTTCTTTTAGTTTATGAGGCCGTGGTAGTCCTAACACCTCGGCCGCTCGTGCGATACGGTCCACTCCCAAACATCCTCCACAGATTTAATGAGTATTTAATGAAAGCGTAACCGTTATGAAATAGCTTGTCAAACCTTTATTGGTTATCTTGCATAATAGTTTCTCGGCTACTGTATCGTTATGAAAAGCCGCTGAACTCTCTAAAAGAGAATTCAGCGGCGGGCGTAAGGATCACCTAGCTTTTATCGGGATCAGTACGCCTCCATAAAGCGGATACCCACTGCTTCTGGTGGATTGGAAGTTGGTTAGTAAAGTGGTTCCAGAGACGACCGGGGTGCTCGGTCCATAGCTTTCTGATGGCTGCTTCATCTTGCTCACGTACTGCTTTGAGAAAGGGTTCACGCAACCTTTCTGGCGCTCTCTTCCACATTAACTACTAATGCCCTTCCGTTGGGTGGCCTCGGCTATTGTAATGTCGTCAAGAGAAATCACAAACTCAATGTAGGGGCGCTGGTTGGTAGTTATGCCAAGGTTTCATCGATAGCTTAGGGTAAGCAAAGCCACCTAGCCCTTCGAGCTTTAATACACTGGCGTGCAGGTATAGATAACAGTCGTACTATAGGTACCAGGGCGAGTGGTGAGCGACACGCCCACTTGATGACCAATTCGATACGTCGTGGAGCTAACGCCGGTTGATTCATAGGCCACTTCGGCGTTGTTCGTAGTGAGACCTGCCCACTGGTTAGGAACGAATCGGCCCGGCGTACCCGTACCTAGCGTCGCGTCGTTCGTGGTGTAGCCATAGGCCTCATTGCCAGCGGCTGGAAAAGCGATAGGCGCAGCATTCGTGCCAGCTTGACTGGCAATCGTTTGGCCGATTGAGTTGGTGGGCGCACCGGTGTAGCGAGCGTAAATGGTGTAGCCATTAGTAGCGTTGGTGGCCGCCGTTAAGTCCTGGCAGACTACAGCGTTGGCAGCCGAGGTGACGGTGCCAAAGGGAATGGTGGTAGCCGTACTAGCGGCCGTACTCGAGGCGCCGTTGCAGTTCTGCCCCGCCGCTACCGCATTTACGGTGAAACTCAGCGTGTCGTCCACGTTCAAGGTTAAGGTAGAGCCGTTCGTCAAGATGAAGGTAACGGCAGCTGAATCTACCGGGCTCGAACTACAGTCAGTATTGTTGTAAGTATTGACGCGTAGGTAGTAGCGAGTGTCAGCCGTACTGGGGTTGGTAATGCCCGTCATCACCAGTTTGCGGCCGCTGGTGCTCGCGGGCGTTTCGCCGGTAGCATTGGTGAGGAGCAGTGTGCCGTTGGTAGTGCGATTCAGGCTCCAGGCGGTCGGTGTGGGCATGTAATTTGAGTTGGTAGTATCGAGCGCGGCACTCGTGGTGGTCATGCCGCCCGGCACATTGGTGCCCGAAGGCGTATCGGCAAACACTTCTTTAATACACTTAATGGCCGAGAGCGATACACTTGAACCGGCAAAGGTGTAACCCGTGGCCACTGCGCTCGGCCGAGGGTCGCCCACGGTGAGTGAAGCGTTGCTGAGCGCGGCGGCGTGCAACGTTAGTGGAGCCAGAATAATCAGAACTACAAAACCCGCTGCCGCCCAGAGGCGACGCGGAATACTAAAATGATGACGCGATCGAGATCGACGAGATGATACAGGCACGATGTTAGGACTTTATTTTAGGATTTTTGAAGTTTTGTTTGGCTCACGCGTGAGCTTGTGTTAAGCGTAACCATTATCTGGCAGGCTGTCAAATGTTTTCGCTTCCATTAGGTACTCCCCCATTGTCTCATTTCCGGCTGTGGAACTCGCTCGGACAGTCCTCGCCGGAGAATGAGACAATGGGTTCGCCCAAGACGCTACGGCTGCGTTATGACTGGCGCGCAACCCTGTACATACTGGTGCGAAGTGGTTTGGCCGGTTAGACACAGCTGCGTGTCACCAGGCTGGAGGCCAACGTCGCGTAGATCAAAGTAAAAGATCTCGTCTTGATGGCCGCCAGCCGTCGTTGGGTCAAGCGGATAGATGGGACCCCCATAGAGCGGATGCGCACCGGCCGGGCCAAAGACGACTGTGCTCGGATCAATAGTAGCGGCGTCAAAGGTCGGCGTCGACTCAACCACGGCCGAGAGACTGCCTCGATCGGTCGGCATGATAACCGGCGGCTGCTGGCTCCATGGCCGTAGCTTGAGCGAGACGCTTTGCGCATCCGGCGTGACGCTATCAACGCCCAATCCTTGGTACTGATAGTCAGTGGTGGTCTGGGTACCGGTAACGGTGATGCCACCCGTGGCCGTGGTGCTTGGGTCAAACGGAGTAAAATTCTTAGTGACGCTCACGCCGCCCGCCGTACCGTTGTAGGTGGTACGCCAGGTCCAGCCTACATTTAGATCAACAGCCGAACCATCAGGCTTAATACCTGCTAGATGCGTACTAAAGCCAATGTAGCTTCCTGCCGGAGCCGTACGGCCGCCACAGCCACCGCCGCCTCCACCCGGCAGGCAGGAGTCGCCCGGTCGGTCTTCAAACTTGAGATTAGTAGCCGTTTCGTAGGCTGGCAACTCAGTGGTTGGATTCAAATAGAAGGGGTAACTATTATCAACTGGCTCTGGATCAGCGTACCCTCCGCCGGGCGGCGGGTCATTAAATGGCACTCGAGCACTGGTCAAATTTACCCGCTGATTTGGATGCGCCGGATCGACAGCCCCACCTAGATTGCGCGCATAGTACGGCGATGGATTGGGCATGTGCGTGATCTTTTGGATCCAGTTAAAATGCGTGAATCCGCACAGCTCAGCCGCCTGCGCCATGGTGTAACCTAGCTTGGGCGTGAAGGTTGCCTTCATCAGACGGTTGTTGTCACCCAGCGAGGTTGTAATTGAGTTATTGATAATGCTCGAGCAGGCCACTGCGGTAGCAATCGATTGCTCCAGACTGAAGTAACCAGTACCACCATTGGGCGCCAGAGGGGTAATAAAGTTAACCCGGCCAGCCGTTTGGGTAGCGTTAATGTTCGTAAAATACGCGTTCGGGCCGCCATAGCCCGTCGTATCACGAGCGTTACCAGGAGCGCCATAGGTGTTGATGCCATCACCGTCAAAGCCAAAGATGTTTTGAGCGGCATGGAGATCAACGGCCTTAATAGGTAAGCGGCTGCGGTTAATGACACCTACCATGGTGTCGTCCTCGCCGTCGTAGGGGCCTTGGCCAGTACTTGATACCACGGCGCCTTTATCGGTAATGGTAATGATCACGCCACAATCGGTATCGGCGCCAAAGGCCGGGCAGGTACCAGCGGCAGCGGCGGGCAGGGCCGTCACAAACGAGGCCAACGTACCGAGCAGAAACGTAGCAACGGCGCCAAACAAACCCGCTCGGCGCGAAAGATGCGTTACGGTCATACAGAATCCTTGCGTTAGATTTCTCTTGTACTAGACACAAAGCTTATTCTGTCATAACGCTTACGCTTAGAATGTCAGCTAGAATTCCAGGAATACGGGCTCAAAGATACTGCTTTTTCGACGAAAGGCTACATCGAGGGGGTAACCCGCCAGCGCCAAAGAGCCAAACGATGGCGTTCGCCCAGCCAAAAGCTCACTACCACAAGGGCAGTAAGTGCCATGAGGGGCCAGGCGATCAGCAGCGTACCGCGGCCGGTATCTTGCGTGGTAGGCGCCACCACAGTGCCACCGTTCACGATAGCCACAAGACTCATGGCAGCTTCTTGGCCAGCTGCATCTTGGGCTTCCAGGACCACCTGGTACCGACCTGCCTGCGCATAGGTGTGACTTGGGGCCCAGGTCTCAGCTGCGGGTACGGTGAAGGTGCTCTTCTGGCCATCGCCCCAATCCCATTGCAAATGGTACGGCGCAACGCCACCACTCAGCGCTACTGTCCAGGTAAACGACTGGCCTGCCTGCAAACCAGTAGCGCTATGCTGATCGGTACTCAAGATAAAGGCCGTTGCAGGGGCTGCAGGACTAGGCGAAATTGTGAGACCGCGCGGAGTGACGGTGGGCGGAGCGGGCCGGCCAGAAGATGCAGGCGTAGCAGCTGGCGAGGTGACCGGCGAGGCTGTTGGCATGGAACTGGGAGTTGGACTAGGGCTGGGTATCGGCGGTGGATCATAGTAGACCGTAACCGTTGCTGAATCTGGACCATACTGTTGGAGCCCATCCGCGTCTTTAGCAATCAGGTCGTTTTGGCCTGGCACTAACGTAACAAGGACATTATAAAGTCCCGCCGTGTCGCAAGCAGCGCTAGCCGCGAACGTCCCGTTGCGATACACCTCAACCAAGAGGTCTTGCGGACAGGTGCCACGTACCGTCACTACAGCTGTAGCGAGATGCTCGCCAGTGGGCGGATCGTCAATGGTAGCGGCGGTCGTAGGTGCCGGGCCGGGCACGGTGACACTCAGGGTACTGTCGGCCCGGCTAGAGACCGAATAGGCCGTCAACACTACGCCCGAGAGCAGCACCAGGAACGCCAGCGCTGGATACGAGGTGTGGTGATGGGCCAGGAGCCGGCCGCTGTGGTGGTGCGGGCTCAGACCCCGCGCCTTAGGTACGTCACGACCACGGCCGCGTAGGAAGCCACGCCAAGCCAGGCGCCAACGCAGCCAGCTGGGCTCCAGCCGAAATTGCCAGCGCAACCGCTGCTCATCAAGCCAGGCGCGCACTGGTACCGAGCGCCAAGCCAGCCAGACGAGGCCAGCCAGGCCCGCCAATACCAGCAGCGCCATTGTCCATTGCCAGTGCCACCGCGGCGCCTGGGTCGCTGAACCTACAGCTAGCTTTGGCATAAGCGCTCGTGCTACCGGTGCCACCGTGGGCGCGGTACTGGGGGCTAGGCTGGGTACAGGTGTAATAGTGCTCGGCGGTGTTACTACCGGGGTAACGGCTGTACCGCCAGACGGCACGGGAGTACTGCCCGCATGCGGGGTTGGGGTAGCAATGGCCGCACTACCAGCCGACCCGCCCCCACTATGCGTTGCCCCGCCGCCTCCAGCGGGTGTAGCCGTTGGCGCAGGGGTTGGCGTAGGCGTGGGGGTTGGCGTAGGCGGCACGTACGACGGATCGTACGTCACCGTGTACACAGCCACGCTGGAGCTCGCCACCGGGGTGCCACACGAGGTAATGAGCTGCGCCCCGCCGCCGTCAATCGCCACCAGCAGCGAGCCATCCGCCGCTGATTCGAAATTAAAGGTATGTGTTCCTAACAACGCATTTGAGTATGAGCTATTAAAGCTTGGCCCCGCATCGCAGTTAATGTATGTGGCAAAGCTGTATGAACTAGTAAATACGCCGTTCACCTGGGTACCAGTGGGGGCCTGCACCGAGGGCTGTCCGGCTGCCGCCCGATTGGGCAATCCTACAAGCACCATCACAAACAGAGCCACGAGCAAACTCCACTTCATGGCCGGATGAGGCTTTCCGGAAGGCACAAAGCCCAGCGTCACACTCACACTCATAATATCCATAGTTTAGCACAAGCAGTAACGGATGTGGCGTTCCTAGGCCAAATGATCGACTTGGGCGTGTTTACTATTGACACAATGTATAATACATTGTAAATTATCTCAGTCCGCATCCTCCAATGAAGGAGCATCATGAGCAACCGATCCAGACGACGTGTGTTGGTGGGCGTGATGGGCTACTCCGACAAGCCCTACGACCACGTCCTGGCCGAATCCCAGCTTCGTGGCGCCTTCGACCAGCTCCAGTTCGCCTACCCCAACCGTCAGGTCGTCATCGTGTCGGGCCACACCGACCAGGGCGTGCCCGGTCAGGCCTACCACTTGGCCAAGGAGTACGGCTTCGGTACCGTCGGGTTGACCGCCCGCCGGGCCCACGCTCTCAAGCCGGACGGCACGCCCAAGTACCAGCTCTTCCCGGTCGACACGATCATCACGGTCGGCACCGAGGAGGACCCCTGGGGCGTCGAGAGCGAGACCTTCGTGGAATACTGCACTCGATTCATCTGCCTGGGCGAGGGTCCGCAGTCGCTGCGCGAGGCCCAGCTGGCCGAAGATGACGGCAAGGACGTACAGCGCTTCGAGCTGCCCATCCTGGCCGCCTGACAAACCGCCGCCTCCGCCTTTTGGCGGGGGCGGCTTTCCCGTTTTAATCCTGGTAGGTTGTCTGCAACTGCGCCCGCTGCTGGTGCCTCTCAAGTGCCAGCTCAATCAGGCGAGTCACGAGCTCGGTGTAGGGTACCCCACTTACCGCCCACAGCTTGGGATACATGCTGATGTTGGTAAAACCGGGCAGCGTATTAATTTCATTAATAAAGACTTTGCCTGTGTCCCGGTTCACAAACATATCGACCCGTGCCAGGCCGGCGCACTCAAGCGCCACAAATGCTCGCACAGCCAGGTCTTGCACCTGTGCCGCTCGTTCAGGCCGCAGATCAGCCGGGATCTCCAGCTCGGCCCCGTGCTCATCAATGTATTTAGCCTCATACGAATAGAACTGCTGGTGCACAATAATTCGACCCGGCACCGAAGCGCGCGGCTCATCATTGCCCAAGACAGCCACCTCAATCTCATCGCCCGTGAGCGCGGCCTCAATCAGCACTTTCCGGTCAAACTTGAACGCTAAGGCTACGGCAGCCGCCAAGTCCCCGGCCTGGTCCACGCGCGTTACCCCTACGGAGGAGCCCAGGTTCGCCGGCTTTACAAAGAGCGGCAGACCAAGCTCCCGGACCACCGCCGTTGTATCTAGCTTTTGTGTCGCCGTCACCACCCTGTACGGGCCCACTGGGAGTTCCGCCTGGCGCAACAAGCGCTTCATTACGTCTTTGTCCATGCCTACCGCCGAGCCCAGCACGCCTGCTCCTACATAGGGCAGATTAGCCATCTCAAGCAGCCCTTGCACCGAGCCATCTTCCCCCATTGGCCCATGCAACACCGGAAATACTACATCCAAGGCCAAGATGTGCCGTTCAGCACTGCTCATTACACCACCGGCCTCACCCGGCACCAGGGCCAGATTTTCCTTGTTCTTAGGTGTTTTTCCACTGCTAAGCAAGGTTTGAGAGGCTTTAGCCGTCAGCCACTGGCCATGTTTATCAATGCCGATGAGGACTGGCTCAAACCGCTCCCGATCCAATGATGCCAGTACGTTGTGGGCCGACTGGACCGATACTTCATGCTCGGCTGACCGGCCACCAAATAAAATGCCTACGCGTTGCTTCATATTGCCATTATAACCTACTGCAACAAATCGCCCACTGCCTCCGTATAATAAAGCGTAATGAATGAAACCAAGCTCATAGCCCAAATCTTGGATGGCGATACTGATGCCTATGCCTACCTGGTAGAACGCTATCAAATCGGGCTCATCATCTACGCCGAGCGCCTCGTGGGTGACCGCGCCGAGGGTGAAGATGTCGCTCAGCAGGCCTTCATCAAGGCCTACCAACAGCTGAGCCGTTACGATCCCCTAAAATCCCGCTTTTCTACCTGGTTGTATAAGATTACCGCTAACACCGCCATTGACCACCTGCGCCGGACCAAGCCGACCGTTGCCATTGATGATCTGCCGCTGGCCGCTCCGGCCGCTTCATCCCTTATTGAGGCTGAAACCGTGACCGAAGTTCGCCTAGCCGTAGCTCGTCTCAAGCGTCCGCAGCTGCGTCGCGTTATTGAAGCCTATTACTGGGAAGGCCAGTCTTATGATGAGATTGCGCATGAACTAAATGTCCCCATTAACACTGTAAAGAGCTGGATGCACCGGGCCAAAGCCCAACTCAAGGAGAATCTCTCATGATTACGGACGACCAACTTGAACAACGACTTATCGCCAGTCGCCGCGCTCGCCTTACCCGCTCGGCGTTTACTGCCCGCGTCATGGAGCAGGTTGAGAGCGCTGCAACCTTTGTGCCACAACCACGTATAACGAACGTAACCAGCAAATGGAGTCCGCTTATGCGCTACGCACAACATCACAAAATTCAAGCAGCCGCAGCCGGCTTGGCTGTTCTCGCTTCGGTCGGCTTTAGTGGCTATGCCTATGCTACAGGCAGCAATCCGGTGGAGCTCATCACTCGCATCGTTACTGGCCACCAGGTAAAAGCCACTTTAAACGGTCATACATACCTATATGGCACCAATCGCAGCTACAGCGATGCAGCTATTTCGGCCTTCGCCGAGCTACAAACTGTGCGCGACCTGCATATGAAAGCCAGTAATACCTTTATGGTTCCCAAAAACGGCATCGAGCACCTTGATGCCGGTACCAACGCCAACTTTGTCTATCCCGAAGTTGCCACTATCACCAGGGCGGATGATTCCAATCTCTACCTCCAAACCAATTACCGGTTGGGCGATAAGGTTACGCACTCAGATAATACCGGCCAGCAGATAGTCATCCCACGCACGACGCTGAGCTACTACATCAAGGGTGAACTAGCCACGGCCGGCCGCGTT
Source organism: Candidatus Saccharimonadota bacterium (assembly GCA_029288275.1). Classification (GTDB taxonomy): domain Bacteria; phylum Patescibacteriota; class Saccharimonadia; order UBA4664; family UBA4664; genus JARIHM01. The sequence goes on from JARIHM010000165.1 coordinate 15,561, forward strand.
GGCCAGTTGGTAGTGGTGTATCAAGATACATTCTGGAGCCATCGGATTGGCTTCAAGGAACCGGTTACTATGATGACACAATCGTTTGTATTCGAGCTCACTCATTCTCTAGCCGATATCAAAGACGCTGACCAAGCAAATCGACAATCCCCAGCTGGCTCCTCTGATAATCAAGGGCTCTATGATCCATCCTGGGGCTCGCTCTCAAATATTTGCCTGAACAATGGCGCTGATCGGTGCGGTGAGACGGGCATGAGTAACGGCGGCCAAGGCCTGTATGCCTTCCGCGAACCAGACATTGATACCAAGCCAGGGCCGCATCAGTTCCGCGAACTTGGCACTACCCACATGCAAACTACGAACAATCCAGATGTCATCCCGTTTGGCGAGATGGTCCTGGATAATGCGCATCAACCAGCCGGTCTGATCCCACGCAATACCGAGGGCACCATTACCAAGATTCAGGGCGACACTATTACCATCAAATCCTCGTCCGGCGCGCATTGGACATTTACCGTTAAAGCCGGCCTGGTAGCTCAATTTGCCACAAACTGGGGTTCGCCACTCAAGGTTGGCGACAAGCTGGCCGCCAATGTGCTCGCTTCGCTGACTGATCTAGACAACCGCTCATTTGACAATGCCCACATCTACAACCTCCAGCGAGCTCGCTAGGAGTGATGCGAAAAAGAGCCTCCGGGCTCCTTTTTTGTACCTAGAGTATTGCCAAATATAAATATAAGTGTTATAATACCGGCATCCGTCAGTTGACGGTATTCCAACACACGCTTCGAGAAGGGGTCATTCACTATGACTCTTGCCATCGTTCCGACTCTTCCCCAGTCGGACGCCCAGGCTGTGTGCACCAATGAGCGCCATGGCATGGAAGGACTCCCCGTGGAGTTCTGTGCCACCTGCACAGATCCCAGTCAGGCGCGCATCCCGCGCATCGCATCGGTCACCTATACGCCTGGTCAGGTGCTCCACCAGGGCATGCGCCGCTGGAACCTGGTCGAGTGCGCCTGGAACGGTGAGTCGGCCGACGATGTCCCGCGCCACGTGGGCAAGGTGCATCTGTCGGTGCCGCCGACCGAGGACGTCATGTTCGAGATCTTCGAGCTGATTTCCTCCCCGCGCCACCTGGCCATTCTGGAAGTGCCGCCGAGCTACCTCCAGAAGCGTCCCAACGCGACCACGCAGCTCCAGGAGCTGTGCAGCCGCTTCGACGTGACGTTCCAGACGGGCCGCATGAACTGGGCCCACTGATTCACCCCTCGGAAGTCCTTCCCCGACTTCCGCCCGGGACCCGCGCCCGTGACCTCATCCAGAGGTCACGGGCGTTTTCCTTTGTTTTTATCCAAAAAGTGTTGTACCATACCTTGAGCGGGCAATTAGCTCAGTTGGCTAGAGCGCTTCGTTTACACCTGTCTCTTATACACATCTGACGCTGCCGACGACTAGT
>JARIHM010000011.1 GCA_029288275.1 Candidatus Saccharimonadota bacterium
AAGATTGGGCTAAGTTCAAACTCAAACTGCGCGATGACATTGGCGACCTGCTCTACGGTAAGACCAAGCGCAATCCAATGATTCTGCCGGTGATTAATGAGGTTTAAGCCTCGGTGCTCTTGAGTGCCTGCTGAAAATCATAGGTAAGATGGCTACGGAGCTGCTGACGCGTTACTTGGCGCAGCGGCTCCTTAGTCGTTAAATAGCGCTCAATTTCTAGATAGAGCCTCACGAGCACCATCTTCTCTTCTGCGGTTAGCGCCATATCGGACTTGAGGTTTGAGGTGATAACGCGCAGTTTATCCAGAGCAGAATCAATAGCAGCGGGCGTAGATACCAGGCTAGCGGCGTAGGTCACGGCGTCAATAAATGTGCCATTGGCCTCAAGGTTATCCAGGTTTTGTGCCCCGTAATAGAACAAGAGGCTGGCCTGCAAGAGCAATACCATCATGAGCACATAGGGCCAGAGGGCGATACCATATTCGGTGTACCAGCCCAGGCCGTTGGGCCAGAGTACATTCACCATGGTCTCGTGCAGACCCGTAAAGGACATAAGTGCTAGTGCTCCCACGAGTGCATTCATAGCGGCAGTGTAGCTGTCGCCAATGAGTGACCGGACGCGAACGGCTACGATGGTGGCAGCTAGACTAAACGATATACTCCAGGCTATCAATTGCGCCACGCCCGCAGGGGCGCCAGGTACGAAACTGATTGCGGCTGCGGCTACAAACGCCAGGCCGATTCCGAACCACAATGATGTCCACAGATAATGGATAGACAAGAGCTTGGCAAAACGGCGTACTCCTAAGTACACAATGAGCGCGGCCGAGAAATAGAAGAGAGCCGAAACGGCGCCCACCCAATCGGGAATAGTAAAGACGAGCGTAACCGAGAACAGGAGCGCCGGGACGGCAATCATAAAAGTGCCCACGGTAATCAGAATATAAGCGGCGCGCAAGCCAGGCTTAAAATCTTTGAGGCTTGCGAGAAAATACCAGCTGGCGGTTAACTGAATGAGGCACATGGCAATGCTCAAGGCCAGCCGCAATCGACTCCCTTGTGCAGCGCCGGTGGCTGGGTGAATAAGACAGATGGCTGCCACGATAGCGGCTACTACTAGAAGGGTAAATGCAAAACGCTTATACATGTGGTTATAGTAGGCCGGCATTGCCATGGCGTCTAGCGGCTTTCCAGCCAGGGCAAACTAAGGCATACTAGCAGCACTCGTACCTACCAAAGGAATTGTGATGGATGCATCCATGACCACAGAACCGGCTGCCCCGGCCAAACCGGTGTCGAACTTCAATCTGGCTAACCGCCTGACGGCGGCCCGGTTTGGGCTAGCGGGTCTGATGGTATGGGCTTTTGTAGCCTATGGCTTCCAGCCAGTTGGTCGCTGGTTGGAAGTCGGTTTTTTTGCTCTGGCCATGGCTACGGACTTTCTAGATGGCCGGGTAGCACGCAGTCGTAATCTGGTTACCGAGCTTGGCAAGCATCTCGACCCGCTGGCCGATAAGGCCACTATGGTGCCGGCAGTTGTGGCACTGGCCTGGTTTGGCGTCCTGCCCTGGTGGGCAGTGGCAGTGATCGTGCTGCGCGATGCGTGGGTGACGTTATTGCGCCGCCTGGTACACTCACGCGGATATGGCACCATTCCGGCTACACGCTTGGGTAAAATCAAAACAGGCGTGTTAACGGCTATGATTCTACTGTACCTGGTGCCGGTCGAGACAGTCTTGCCACTAGGCGATGCCTGGCTGGTGCTGCGCCAAACGCTAATGTGGGCCGTG
>JARIHM010000003.1 GCA_029288275.1 Candidatus Saccharimonadota bacterium
GTTCTCCTTTAGACCCCGCAGCTTGTCGGTCTTGCCGCGAACAGCTGCCGCAATCAGCACACGGGTAGTGTCCTGGAAGGACGCCGCACTCAGGAATGAGTCGGCCGAGAGTGAAATCTTGGTGACCGGCAGCAGCAGCTGGGTAAAGGTAGCGCCTGTCTTGTCTTCGGCCTCCAACTGCTCGTTCTCTTCGATAACACTCTGACGCGGCACAATCTCACCGGTGACAAATAGTGAGTCACCTGGCTCCTCGACTTGCACCCGGCTAAACATCTGACGGATGATCACCTCAATGTGCTTGTCGGACACAATCTGGCCCTGCGAGGCGTAGATGGTCTGGACCTCCGAGATGATGTAGCGCTGGACGGCAGCCTCACCAAGGAGTGTCAGCATCTCTTGCAGGTTAATCGAGCCCTCAGTCAGGCGCTGACCAACCGTTACCAGGTCGCCGGTCTGAACCTCAACGTTCTGGTAGGCCGGTACAGTGTACTCACGCTCGGCACCGCCGGTGTGACTGACATCAACGCGGTCTTTGTGAACCTTGACGGTCCCCTCAACCTTGCTCTTGAGCGCCTTTTTGCCGTTTTCGTCGGCCGCCAGGACGTCACCGGGGATAACCTTATCGCCTGTCTTGACCGCTACCTTGCGCTCACCCAGCTCGTAAGAAGTAACCTTGAGGTCGGCCGGGCTAATGCGAATAGTGGTCTTGCCCTGGTGCTGCTTGACCGTCGCAACGCCATCAAGCTCGGCCAGAACAGCCTGGCCCTTCGGGCTACGAGCCTCAAAGATCTCTTCCACGCGCGGCAGACCCTGCGTGATGTCTTCACCGGCTACACCACCCTTGTGGAAGGTCTTCATGGTCAGCTGGGTACCCGGCTCACCAATGGACTGGGCAGCGATTACGCCGATGGGCTCGCCCAGCTCTACCAGGGTACCGCGAGCCAGGTCAAGGCCGTAGCAGAGGCGGCAGATGCCCCAGGAAGTCTTGCAGGACAGTACGCTCCGGATGGCAATCTCCTCAACCTCGGCGCCCTCAATGGTGCGGGCAATCTCATCGGTGATGAGCTGGCCGGCAGCCACGAGCAGAGTCCTGCCATCCTTAACGTCCTTGGCTGAGACACGGCCAGCGATGCGGCTGGCAAAGCTCTCGCCGATGGCCATGGACTCATTACGTGCTAGCACGCGGCCTGTGGTGTCGCCGCAGTCTTCCTCAGTGATGATGACGTCTTGGGAGACGTCCACCAAGCGGCGGGTTAGGTAGCCAGACTCAGCCGTCTTAAGCGCCGTGTCAGTCAGACCCTTACGGGCACCGTGGGTGGAGTTAAAGTACTCCAGCACCGAGAAGCCCTCTTTGTAGTTGCTCTTGATCGGCAGCTCAATGGTGCGGCCCGACGGGTCGACCACCAGACCAAGCATACCGGCAATCTGGTTGGCTACATCCACACTACCTTCAGCACCACTCTCGATGAACAGCGCGGTTGAGGTGTTGCCTTCCTTAAGCTTCTCCGACACCGACTGCATGATCTTGTCGTTCACCTGCTTCCAGGTATCGACGGTGCGCTGGTAACGCTCCTCATCGGTGACAAGGCCTTGCGCATACTGGCTTGAAATACCAGCCGCCTGCTTCTCGCCCTGCTCAATGAGCTCGCCCTTAGCATCGGGGATAATGTAGTCATCAAAACCAACTGATACGGCGGACAGGGTGGCGTACTTAAAGCCGTAGTCCTTAACCGAGTCAATCACGTCCGAGGTAACTTCGGCGCCGTACCGGACGAACACCTCTGCCATGAGCCGTTGCAACGCCTTCTTGGTCATCGGCTGGTTGCGGAAGCCAAAGTCCTCTGGCAGAATCTCGTTAAATAGGATCCGGCCAACGGTGGTCTCGATCAGCGCGCCTTCAACTGGCACCTTAACGAGCGTCTGCAGCTTGATGTTACCGGTCTCATAGGCGTAAATAGCCTCGTTCTTCGTAGCGAAAGCTTTGGTGGCCTTATCCTCGCCGTACTTCTGGTAGGTCAGGTAGTAGCAACCCAGGACCATGTCCTTGGAGGCATCCACTACCACTTCACCGTCGGCCGGCTTGAGCAGGTTCTTAGTGGACAGCATGATCTCACGGGCCTCTCGCTGGGCAGCGTTGCTCAGCGGCACGTGCACGGCCATCTGGTCACCGTCGAAGTCGGCATTGAAGGCCCGACAGACCAGCGGATGCAGCTGAATGGCTTTACCCTCGATCAGAATCGGCTTGAATGCTTGGATACCCAGGCGGTGCAGCGTGGGAGCACGGTTGAGCAGTACGTACTTGTCGGTAATGATCTCTTCGAGCGTGTCCCAGACGACGTTGGTAGCGCGTTCAATCATGCGGCTGGCACTCTTCACGTTGTGAGCGTGCTCCTGCTCGATCAGCGAACCAATCACGAACGGCTTAAACAGCTCCAGCGCCATCATCTTGGGCAGACCGCACTGGTACAACCCTGTCTCTTATACACATCTGACGCTGCCGACGACTAGTC
>JARIHM010000036.1 GCA_029288275.1 Candidatus Saccharimonadota bacterium
AATCTGGCGCGGCACCACAATCTCTTTGTAGCGTTTGGAGCCAATGATGTCGGCCGTCTGCAGATCAAAGTAGGTGGCCACGCGCTCAATTACCAGCTTAGGGCTTAGGGGCTTGAATTTAGGCCGAGCTGCCGCTTGGCCGGCTAATAGCTGTGTGGCTAGGGCAATATTGGGCTCTACTCCGCGCACCTCAGCTGCAGCTAGAAGCTGAGTAAGCACGCCTTCGAGTTCACGGATGTTTTGTTGAGCTTGGCGGGCCAGGTAATCAATGACATCGAGCGAGAGCATTTTGCCTTGAGCCGCGGCTTTGGCTTGTAGAATGGCTTGGCGCGTCTCGAGGTCGGGCGCCTGGATATCAGCTATCATACCCATAGCAAAGCGCGATCGGAGACGATCTTCTAGCTGAACGAGCAGTTGGGGTGGTTTATCGCTAGAAATGATAATTTGCTTATTGGCTTGGTGCAACGCATTGAAGGTATGGAAGAATTCATCCTGGGTCTTTTCCTTGCCGGCCAGAAACTGCATGTCGTCAATAATGAGCACGTCGACATTCCGATACTTGTCAGTAAAGGCCGAGTTCTTCTTTTTTTGGATGGCGTTGATGAACTCGTTGGTGAACGATTCGATCGAGACGTATTCAATGCGCTTGGAGGGGTCGCGCTTGAGAATTTCATTGCCAACGGCCTGCATGAGGTGGGTTTTACCGAGGCCGACGCCGCCGTACAGAAAGAGCGGATTATATTTGCTGCCTGGCGTCTTGGCTACGGCTTGGCAGGCGGCGTAGGCTAACTCGTTACTGGAACCGACCACAAATGATTCAAAGGTGTAGCGCGGATTAAGATTATGGTTCGTAGCTGGAGCAGTCGGAATCGGCAGGCTGGCCTGACTGGTTCGGGCCGGCGCCTCGGGCCGCTTGGCCGTCTTGGCCTGGGCAGGTCCCACGGCGGCCGCGGCCGAGGGCGCTACGGTGCTCACTTTATACTCAACCGACTGAAACCCAGGATGGATTTTAGTGAGTGCCGCCCTAATATCGTTGTGAAATTTCTTCTCCAGCCAACTCTTAGCCATGGCATGCGGCACCGCTACCACAATGTGGCCATCTTCATTGCTGATGATGGCGGTGTTGCGAAACCAGGTGGAGAAGTTAGCACGCGAAATACTTACCTCGACTTCGCCAAGGACAGCCTGCCATAACCCCCTATGATCCATACATCCACTCCTCAAACGTTGATTTCAATCATAACGAGCATGAGCCTTATCCACAACGTTGTTTTCTGATGGTGATTATGGCCGGGTTTATACACAGATTTTGCCTGGTCTAGCTAGAAACCCGGTGGAAAACTATGGGGAAATGTGGGGAAAAGGCTGGGGAATGATGGTGGTACTTGAATTATTCGGCCGGCAGGAATGAACGTATGTCTTTAAATGAAAGGGTCGAAAGCGAAAGCTTTCGACCCAAGTCAGACCAGTGTGAAGCGCGGGGAACTGTTTACCAGCTCTAGCCAGCTATCGAGCGGCCGTGTAAACATAATATGCTCGCCGTAGGTGGCTCGATACAGAACTACCACAGCATCATCGCACTCTTGGATGGCTAAGCCTATTACCTCATAGGTTTTAGCCGGGTCCTTATAATGACGGTATAGTCCACCGATTGTAACTTGGGCGGCGGCTTGGGCCAGGGCAGCAGCTAGCTTCTCCTGTGATTTGTGAGCCATAGCGGCATTATAAGGCCGCCTTATATTGACTTCAACGCCTACTTAGCGTAGAGTACTGGAGTTATGTCGAAGCGAACACACCAGCCAAAGAAGAGCCGCCGCCAGCGAGTGCACGGGTTCCTGAGCCGCATGGCGACTCGGGCCGGCCGCCTCGTTCTCAAGCGCCGCAAGCTCAAAGGGCGCAAGCGCGTCGCCATTTAGGGGCTGACGATGCTGGCTGCTCGTAACCGCCTGCGCAAACCATATGAGATCGCCCGCGTCTACAAACGCGGGGTTTATGGTAGCGCTGGTGGTTATTTGAGTGTGAAAGCTGCGGCCTCGGGTCGGTCCGAATCGCGGGCCGTAGTTGTGGTAGGCAAGAAAGTCGATAAGCGGGCGGTGGTTCGCAATCGCATTCGGCGCCAGCTGGCCAGCGGCTTGAGGGAGCTGTGGGCGACAGTCCCGACGGGTTACGATATAGTAATAAGTGTCCATTCAGATATTAGGAGCCTGCCCACTGCACAGACTCGCCAGCTGTTGCAGGAGGCCTTGCGCCGCGCGCGCGTTTTGGCAGTCTAACCGGAGTTCTTATGTTTACCACGCTTTTGGTCCAGCCGCTATTTAACCTCCTTGCCGGCATTTACGCACTTTTGCCAGTCCATGATTTTGGCATTGCTATTATTCTGCTCACTATTATTGTGCGTCTTTTGCTATGGCCGCTTGTGAACAAGCAGCTGCATTCGCAGAAAGCCATGCAGGAACTGCAGCCGGAACTGGCTCGTATTCGATCGCAGACTAAGGGCGACAAGCAGCTTGAGGGCAAGCTAGTGATGGAGCTCTACAAAGAGAAGGAGATTAATCCCTTCGCCTCCTTCTTGCCGCTGCTCATTCAGCTGCCGATCTTCTTTGCGCTGTATGCCGTGTTGCGCGATGTGGTGAAGCCAAGCGAGATCGCTCATCTGGCTTATGAGCCGATCAAGCAGCTGGGTCCAATTGCCGATATTATCCACGGCGCCAAATTTGACCCTAAGTTCCTGGGCCTGATCGACTTGGGTAAGGCTGCGCCGGTATTGGCAGTGCTGGCGGCGATTGCGCAATTCATTCAAACTAAGCAGCTCCAGCCTAAGAATCAGCCTAAGGATTCTCAAGCTCAGATGATGGCTGGTATGACTTACATCTTCCCGATCCTCACGTTCGTGGTGGGTCTGAGTCTGCCCTCGGCCCTGGCACTTTATTGGACAACCACCAGCGCCGTGGCGATTCTGCAGCAATATCTGGTACTGCAGCGTGATGTAGTCGAAATGGAAGCGGTGGCCGAAGAGCCCGCCGCCAAAGCCAAACTTAGCAGCAAGACTAAGGGAGGCAAGGCATGACTGAAACAACAATAGAGCTCGCGAAACGCCGGCTCGAAGAATTGGTCTCATTCTTTGGTATTAATGCCGAGGCCAGCGTGCGAGAGAGCGAGGATGGCCTGGAGTTGGAGATTGCCTCGACTCCGGCCACGCCGCGCCTGATCGGCCATCGTGGTGAAACCCTGCGGGCACTCGAGTTTTTGGTGAATCAAATGGTGAAGCATGCCGATGCTGGTGCACCGCGTGTCCTGGTTGACGTGGCCGGCTATCGCAAGGCCCGCCGTGCTGCGCTCGAAGATCTAGCCCGCGAGACGGCTCGCCGTGTTATTGAAAGCGGCCAAGAAGAAGAGCTCAAGCCCATGAATCCGGCTGAGCGTCGCATCGTGCATATGGCGCTGCGCGAGATCCCCGAAGTGAGCACTGAGAGTCGTGGTGAGGATCGTTCGCGCCGTATTGTGGTGTTGCCTAAAGCAGCCTAGGGTCACTGGGCACGATAAGCAGCCAGTGTTAACTCAGCCATAGTTCGCCAGGAGTAGCGCTTAACCCGCTCATAGCCGGCGGCGCGGAGCTGCTTGAGGTGGGCTGGATCATTCAAGAGCTCATCGATATGGTGAGCCATGTCATTAGGGTCAAGCGGATCAAAGTAGGCAGCTGCGTCACCGTAGATTTCAGGCAGACAGGACGCACGAGCTGCCAATACAGGGGTACCCTGCACCATAGCCTCAAGCCCCGGCAGGCCGAAGCCTTCATAAAGGGAGGGAAAGGCGTATAGCGCCGCCTTCTGGTAGAGGGTGGCTGCTTCGCCGTCGCTAATCCGTCCCGGGAAGATTACCGCCTCCTGGGCGCCCAGCTTGATCGCAGTTTTTTTGAGTTGATCGCTAAAGTAAGCCGTATTCCCGGCGAGCACAAGCTTGGCTCCGGCGACTTGAGCCTTAGTCTTCATGAAGGCCAAGATGAGCCGTTCCAGGTTCTTGTAAGGGTACGAATTGCCAATGTAGAACAGGAACGTCTTGGGCAGCTTAAAGCGGCTGATGTCGGCCGGCTCGGCATAATTTTTAGCATCAACGGCTTCAGGGGTAATGGTCGTTTTGTGAGCGGCTGCCCGGTAACGGCTCACGACGTCATCTTTGACGAATTGACAGGGAACCAGCAGGCGCTGGGCGCGTCGAGTCACCACGCGCAAAATGCCGCGCATCGTCCAGTATTTAACCTCATAAAGAAATTTCTTTAAGCCCTCGCCACGGTTATTCTTAAAGTGCACAAGGGTCAGATCATGGATAGTGGCAATGAAGCGGCCAGGGTAGAGAATAGGCAGGTTGAAGTTGGTGAAGTGGACGAGATCCGGCCGCAAACGCCAGATTTGCCATGGCAGCAGTAGCTGCTCCTGCCAGGTGTAAACATCATAGGTAGTACGCACGGCGTGGAATCGTGGGGAGGTTGCCCGCCACTGAGCAAAAGCCTCCGGCCGTAGCAGCACATAGTACTCGTTGTTCTGATCGAGCCGCTGAAGCTGCTCTAGCAGCTCAGTAGTGTAGCGCCCAATGCCGGTGCGGCCGACCCAGCGGCCATCGTAGACAATTCTCATACCACTATTATAGATTATTTGGCCGAGCTCGCCTTGTGGAAGCGGCGGAAGCGAAGCTTCTGGAGTGGTGGCAGGTCGTGGTAGAGCAACCGGTCGATGGCAGCCGGCGTGACTGTACGCATGCGTTGAATGTGCCAGCGATCAACCAGAATCCCGGGCAAATGAACGAGCGCTGTGAGACTGGAGTGAAAGAAGGTGCCGAGCTGGCGGCGACGCAGATCGCTGACGAACATAAGACCGTAGGCGGCAATGGCGAGCGGCAGATACTTCCAATAGAGGTAGCCGGGCATATTCTTGGTATAGACATAGATGAAATTCTTGACCGTTTGGTAGCGGCCAAAGTTGTTCTTCATCCGGCTGCTGGTAGCGCTGATGCGATGGCGCACCACGGCGCTCGGCTCGTAGCGTACCTCCCAGCCGGTAAGATGGGCACGGAAACTAAGGTCGGTGTCTTCAAAGTAGGCGAAAAAGCGCTGATCAAACAGGCCGATCTGGCGGAAGAGCTCGGCGCGGTAGAGGCTGGCGCCGCCGGAGCCAGCAAAGACTACTTGCTGCTCTGGTGCATCATATTGACCATGGTCGGTCTCGTCGCGACCGCGTGGAAATGGGAATCCCCAAATGGAATAAAAATCACCAGTGGAATCGAGCTTAGAATCGCTGAGATGGCGAATTTTACTGGTAATGATGCCGGCTTTAGGATACGCCTGCGCGGCTGCCGCTAGACGCTCGAGCCAGTCCGGCTCGGCCACGGCATCGTTATTAAAGAGCACAATGGCCTCGAAGCCTTGCTCAAGTGCCGGTTTGATGCCGCGGTTAACGCCACCGGTAAAACCAGTGTTATCTGGGAAGCTGTGGAGCTGAACGGTAGGGTATTTGTCACGGATAAGCTCCATAGAGCCATCAACTGAGCCGTTATCAGCCACAATGACGGTGTGTGGCTGCGTTTGACGCTGTAGCGACTGTAAACAATCTTCAATAAAGTCAATGCTATTCCAGTTGGGAATGACAACGGCTAGCTTCATTGCGGACGCTTTGGGAAGATGGCGTTCTTCGTTTTCTTGAGCGTTTGCGCTAGCCGGTAACTACGCGAACCCAGAATATCATTGAGTTCGTTTGAAAGCTTGGCAATCTGGCGATCCTTTTCGGCCAGCATCTCGGCTTGTGTTTTAATAGCTTCGCTCTTGGCTAGGATAGGCTCACTCCCGTACACCAACTCATGCATAGCCAGGGCAGCTTTGTTGATGAGTAGACGAATATCTTCTAGATTGATGGCTTCGCGGACATCGGATTGACTCGGGACTTGGCCATCCTTAATACCAAAGTAGATGCGACGGTAACTGGGCTCGGCATCATCGCCAATGGTAGCGAGGTGCTCGTTGTAGTATCGGTTTAGGAGGCTGATGCGCTCGGGTGCCTTCACGGCATCGGCCAGAAAAATTAAGTTTTGCAACGCCGTCCATAACAGAATATTGTTGCTGTTGTAGGTCTGATACTGAACGTGCCGATCATGGAAGAATTGCTCAATCTCGCTCTGCTCTGGCAAGCCGTTATCGATATGTTCCCGCAACCAGCGGTGGTCGTGGTCGGTGATATGGCGATAGTACGCGTTAAGCTCCTGCTCGGCCTGGCTTACGTAGGTAGTATTAAAGGGAGCAGCCACAATAATATAGTGCTTGGCGACGCGGGTAATCTCGGCTAAGAATTGAGCTCGATCGGCCGCCTCAATGTGTTCAAAGACATCAAAGCATGTCACGACATCATAAGAATTATCATCAAACGGCAGATCCAGGGCACTGGCCTTGGTGTAACCAGGCTCCTCAAGGTCATAGAGGTCGACGATCATGACCTCATCCTTAGGGAAGAAGTCACGCGTTTTGCCATTGTTGCCGCCCACATCCAGGATCGACAGCTTCTTCTTTTGTCGAACCGATTCAACCAGGCGTTTTACCTGGTATTGACGGCTAAACTGATCAAAAGCCAGGTCATACAGCGACGAATCTGGTACCAATTGATCACGCTTACTCATTTATTGCTCCTCCATTCGCCAAATACGGCCATGTTACCGAACGATCGTTTGGTGCCGCTAACGACAAAGGAGAAACCCTTATCGATATAGTCGTAGGTGATGTCGCCAGATTTGTTGAATAGAGCTACGGTGGCGTAGTAGGTATCCTCCACGAAGGGGAGGCGGTCGAGTGTGAACTCAATCGTCTGGCTCTGGGTCGTGATAGCCTGACCATCGCTATTAGGGCCAGCAACATGCGTGCCGTCGGCCTGGTAAAAGGCGAGCCCGACCAGGAGAGGGAGCTTAGCAGTAGTGGGCTCTAGCTGGATTCGAACGGTCATGGGCTGACCAGTTTTTAGAACGCGGCTGGGTTGGTGCTTGCCATCGAGGAACTCGACGCTGCCTATAGCTACTTCATTCGTGCCCCAACGGTTACGCTCGTCGAGCTGGTCCATCTCCTTGAGCTCATTTTCGGCATTGAGCCGTTGATAGAGATCACTGGCCTGATCGGGGCCGGTGATGGCGAGTTGCTTGCCATTGTTCATTACGAGCACACGGTCGCAGAATTCTTGGACGTTAGCCATGTCGTGGGTAACAAAGACGATAGTGCGACCCTCCTTTTTGAGGCGGCGGAAGACGTCGAAGCACTTCTTTTGGAATGATGAGTCGCCCACAGCCAGTACTTCATCAACCAAGAGGATCTCCGATTGAGCCTGAATAGCAATCGAGAAGGCCAGGCGTACTTGCATGCCAGAAGAGAAGTTCTTGAGCTTTTGATCAACGAACTCTTCTAGCTCAGCAAAGCCAATAATCTCATCGAACCGACTCTCGATCTCCTTGCGGTGGAGGCCAAGGATGGCTCCATTCAAGAAGACATTCTCGCGGGCCGTCAGCTCGGGATTGAAACCAACGCCCAGCTCAATAAACGGCGACAGTGAGCCGTGAACGTGAATAGAGCCCTTGCTCGGCACATAAATGCCGGCCAGCATCTTAAGGAGGGTACTCTTACCACAACCATTGCGGCCCACAATGCCGAAGAACTCACCTTGCTTGACGTCAAAGCTGACAGTTTCGACAGCCCGGAAATCGCTGTAGCTGCGTTTGGCAAAGAGGTGCATGGCATTCTGTTTGAGGCTCGTATAGCGCTCATGAGGCAGCCGGAAAGCCTTACTGACATCCTTAACCGAGATAGCGATCTTTTCCGACATTAGACATCCTCCGCAAACTTACTCGCGGCCTTCTCGAAGTAGAGGTACCCCACCACCGTCAGCACAATTGGAATAAGATAGGGCACAAAGTGTAGTGGGCTGTGTACGGCATCAAAGGTGGTAATGCTGGCTGGGCTAATAATGAGCTTGCGTGCATCTTGGATAATTTGAGTAACCGGACTCAATGTCAGAATTTGCAGATAACGATGTGGCACTATGCTCAAAGGAAAGATGATAGCGCTTGCGTAAAATAGCAGCTGCAGCGCAACCTCCCAGATGTAGGCAAAATCACGAAACTTTACGTACAACGCACCCAGAAAAAAGGAGATGCCCAAGGAAAGAAGGTAGAGTTCAACAATAAGCCCCAAGAACCCAAGTACCTCCAGCGGTGAAGGAAAAATTTGGGCAATAGCCATGAATACTACAATGATCAACAAATTGAGCACCAGTGTGATCAGCGCACTAATACTATTGGAAAGCAGGATCACAATCCGGGGGAAGTACACCTTGCGAATCAGATCACCCTTATCCACGATCGATCGCATAGCGTTATTGGTGGACTCGGCAAAGTAGTTCCATAGCACAATCCCTAGGAGCAAGTAGACTGGGTAGTGGCGGATATTCGAGCCAGGAATACGTACAAAGACGCTAAAAACTAAGTAGAGCACACCAAAGATGGCTAACGGCTTCATAAGCGACCAAAGATAACCAAAAATAGAGCCTTGGTATTTGAGCTTAAAGTCGGTAATGGCTAGCTCGCGGACCATACTCCAGTAGTTGCGCTTGGCGCTCATCTCAATCTTGGGTGGGGTGAATCGAGGCATCGGTAATAACTAAACTGAATATCTATGTTATCTTAACATAAGGTTAACCTAACGAGTGAAGCTTGTGGAAGAGCTAAAACAACTTCTGGCCAAGGTCCTGCCGGCTGGCAGCCGTCGTCGCGAGATAGCCAAGAAAGTCTATCGGTTGGCTCGACCAACGCAAGGGGGAATTGCAACTGCTGCTGGATCGTATCAGGATTGGATCGAGCAGGTAGAGCCTACGACGCTCGCTCCTGTACCGAAGAAGTATACCTATAATCCTCTCATTAGCATTGTTGTACCGGCATTTAATACACCCGATAAGTACCTTGAGCCGTTGCTCGATTCGATCTGTGCCCAAACCTACTCAAACTGGGAGCTGGTTCTTGTAGAGGCATCGCCTGACCCCGAGCGTGCCGAAGCTATTCGTGCAGCTGCCGCTCGCGATGACCGAATTCGGCTTATCCGGGTAGGTCAGAATAAGGGTATTGCTGGTAATACCAACATTGGCCTTAAGGAAGCCAAAGGCGAGTATATTGCTTTCGTTGATCACGACGATACTTTGGCATCGTTTGCTCTAAATGAAGTGATAGCCGTATTACAGGATCGGCCCGAAGTGGACCTGTTTTATAGCGATGAGGATAAACTTAGTGACGACGGTCGCGAGCGGTCATTGCCGTTCTTTAAGCCCGACTGGTCATTGGATTTGTTCTTGGGCGTGAACTATCTGGCGCACTTTGTGGTAGTACGGCGCACATTGGCCGCCAAGGTGAAGGGCATTCGCGAGGGCTTTGAGGGGGCGCAGGACTTCGATTTCTTACTCCGAGTGCTTGATCATAAGCCGGTGATCTACCACGTGCCCAAAATGTCGTACCACTGGCGCATGGCTGACGGATCAACAGCTCGCGCGATTGAGGCCAAGAATTATGCCGATGATGCAGGCCGCCGGGCGCTAGCCGAGTACGTGCAGCGCAATAAGGTTGGGGCCGAAGTGCTTGAGGTTTCTGGCCGGCCCACCAACTACCGCCTGAAGTATGATACGCCTGGCAATCCCAAGGCCTCGTTGATCATCCCATTTAAGGATAAAGTTTCAATTACCAAGACCATGGTTGATAGCGTGCTCGCTAAAACCACCTATCCTAACTACGAGATTATCTTAGTGGATAACCGCAGCGAGGAATCGGCTACCCAGGCTTATTTAGAAAGTCTCAAGGACGAGCCGCGGATTAAAGTAGTGGCATATGATCAGCCGTTTAACTGGTCGGCGGTGAATAACTTCGGCCGGCGTCAGGCCAGCGGCGAGGTGCTCGTGTTCTTAAATAATGATATGGAAGTCCAGAATGCCGATTGGCTAACGGAGCTGGTAGGAGTGGCGCTCCAGCCGAAAGTGGGAGCCGTCGGAGCCTTGCTGGAGTACCCCAACCACACTATCCAGCATGCTGGCGTGGTGCTCGGCTTCTTTGGCGTGGCCGGCCATGTGTTTCGTGGTTTAACGCCGGAAACGTTTACCTACTTTGGCCTGGCGGCTTGGCCGCGCAATTATTTGGCGGTAACGGGTGCATGCATCGCCGTTACGGCGGCTAAGTTCGACAAATTGGGTCAGTTGGATGAGCACTTTATCACTGCTGGTTCGGACGTAGCATTCGGGATTACGGCGCATGAAGCTGGCTATCGGAATGTGTATTGGCCGTTTGCGCAGCTCACTCACTATGAGAACGTCTCGGTGGGCAAGTATGGCGAGCGAGACGATAATCAACATGACTATAATGAATCCATGAAGTACTACCAGCCGTACTTGCGGCATAAAGATCCATTCTTTAATCCCAACCTTGATCTTTATGGTCCGCAGGCTGAGCAGATAACGTTAGGAGACCCGTCGAAATGATCAAACGTTTGTCCCAAGCTGCCTGGCGCACGTATCGCAACCACGGTGTAAAAGCGGTGACCGAAAAAGGTTATGCCTATATCTCAAAGCGCTTGTACCGAGTGCGCCAAACGCTCAACCGCCATGTGGAGACGCCGGAGGAGAAGGCGTTACGCGAGGAGTACAACGTCATCTCAGATGAGATTTTCCAGATTACCAGCGAAGATATTGCGGCGAGCAAAGCGGCTACCAGCGGCCCGAAGCTTAAGGAGATCAAAACTGCTACCTGGTTTATCGGTTACTTTGATCACTTTGGCTTTGCCGGCATTCAGACGATTTTCCGGTTTATCGAGAAGCTGAGCATTGAGGGGGTAGAGAACCGCCTAGTGGTCTATGATTACCCGGCGCTCAATGTGCCCAAGCTCAAGCAGCAGATTGAGGAGCGATTCCCGCGCTTGCAGAATTATAAGG
>JARIHM010000139.1 GCA_029288275.1 Candidatus Saccharimonadota bacterium
GTGTAATCACTACCTGGGCAGCCAATGATAGAGCAAACCCAGCCACTCCGTAAGAGGCAATGATGGCGATAATGAGGAGAAAGAAGAACGGATAATAGGGGCTGGCCAGGCCACCCGACAAAAACACGAGCGACAACACAAATACATGGTCTACGGCCAAGGTATTGATGCGCGACGAAAATACGGGAAACCGCATAAGCTGTTTGATGTAGCGCAGACCGTTAAAGCTAGCTATAACCAGAATGAGGGTAAACAGCGCCAAACTGTACGGCTGATTGCTGGGATAGGTAATGAGCACGAGCGCCAGGCAGACCCAACGAATCATACGGGATGATGATTCGTAATGCTCCTCACGATCGTAGACGGGTGGCGTTAGCCGGATCTTCATGCCACTAGCATAACTGTTTTGACGGCCAGGAGCTAGGCATCGTGATGGGCGTAGCGCGCGTGAGCTCGAATAAGTTGCTGGCGGCGAATCCACCAACCAATGCCCGCCAGAATCACAAATACGCTCATCAACAAGCCGGCCAGCCAGGGGTCAGCGGTGTCTCCGGCATCGCTGGGCGTTTGCGGCGCACCATCGGCCTCGCCCCTGAGCACCTGTAGCTGATCGCTGCTAGGGCTAGAGGCCTGGAGCGGATTGCCCACTGGCGCTACCAGATTGGCCGAATCAGTGGGCGCCGAGCCCAGGCCCGACGGATTGGCCGGCT
The DNA here is from genome assembly GCA_029288275.1 of Candidatus Saccharimonadota bacterium. Taxonomy (GTDB): domain Bacteria; phylum Patescibacteriota; class Saccharimonadia; order UBA4664; family UBA4664; genus JARIHM01. The sequence goes on from JARIHM010000139.1 coordinate 711, forward strand.
GCAAGGCTGAGCCGTCAGCACTCGACCCGCCGGCCCCGGGGTTAGTTGGCGCGCCTTGAACACCACCACCGCCACCACCGGGCTGAATATCGGCTCCAGTACCCGCATCAGCCGAAACAGTAACCGGAAGACCAGCGAGCAGGGCGGTAAGGATGAAACGTTTCCACATAAGACCATTGTAAAACATAAGAAAAACCAGGTACAGCGCGGGGCTATACCTGGCTTCAAGAACGGGCTTATCGCGTGCGCCAGATTAGTCCGGCAACCCCGATGAGCGTCAGGGCCAGACTGATACAGCCGATGCCGCTATAGCCCCACAAGAGGGCGCCGCCGCCAAAGACGCCTACAAGCTCCAGTCCGTGATGGACGAGGCGCTGATAGGCCACTGGCTCGGCCGTTGCCTCGACGGCGTAGTGACGATTCACCACGGCTAGCCAGAAGCCAAGTGCCCAAACCAGGGCGACACTGCCGGTAGCAAGCAGCGCCGCGCCTAGTACGAGCTGGCTGCGGCCGATCAGAAGACCGCTGGCACGCCAGTCGGCTAGTAGCAGCACCGCCAGCAGCGGCGTGACCGCATAGCGGCCCCATCGATATGGCCAGGTCATGGCCGGCTCCCTTCGGTTGGCGGAGTAGTCTAAATTATTTGGTGCGATGGCGCTTGCGCTCTGTAGCGGTGAGATACCGCTTACGCATGCGCAAATTCTCGGGCGTTACCTCAAGCAACTCGTCATTCTCTATGAAGTCGAGCGCCTCCTCCAGCGTTAACTGAGTGAATGGGGTTAGTTGGGTCTTCATATCGGTTGACGAAGCACGCACGTTCGTGAGCTTCTTTTCCTTGGTGACGTTGATTTCCATATCCTCGCCACGACGGTTCAAACCGATAATCATACCCTCGTATACCTTGGTGGCCGGACCAATAAAGGCCGTGCCGCGTTCCTCGACGGTTTCAAGGCTGTAGGTGGTGGCAGCACCGGTCTCGGCCGAGATGAGCACGCCGTTACGCAACTGCTGGAGCGGCGCACCCTGCGGCTCATAGCCAATCAGCAGGCTGTTAACGATAGCGGTACCCTTAGTGCCCGTGATGAGCACATTGCGCAGACCGAGCAAGGCCCGGGTAGGCAGACGGAAAATCAGCCGTTGCGTACCCTTGGTAGTGGGCTCCATGGTCACCATTTCGGCCCGACGCCGGCCTAGCTCGCTCGTAACGGCACCGGCGTACTCCTCTGGTACCTCTACGGTAAGCTCTTCGACCGGCTCCACGGTACGACCGTTCTCTTCTTTGGTGACGACCTGCGGTCGGCCCACCTCCAGCTCAAAGCCCTCACGGCGTAGGGTCTCGATGCTGTCTCTTATACACATCTG
>JARIHM010000041.1 GCA_029288275.1 Candidatus Saccharimonadota bacterium
GACTAGTCGTCGGCAGCGTCAGATGTGTATAAGAGACAGCCTTTGGCATTCCCTTTGCTGTTGTACCCCTCGTTATTTTGGCCGCTCGTCGCAGCGTGATGGGCAATCATACCAGTACTGGCTGGATCAATCTCCTGGCCGGCCTCATTACGGCCATCGTCGTCTGCCTCAATGGGACCCTACTTTGGCTTAGTTTTGCCTAGTAGGCTTGCCGGCGCAGATCATCGGCCTGGCGCGATAAATCGGCTGCGTCATAATCCGATTGATCATCGTCCTCCAGCGACCGCTTGGCCGCTTCTTTGTCTAATTCATGCGCCGCATTCTCAAGCTCAAATTGAGCACGCTCAGCCGCTTTCTCCAGTTCACGAGCCTCGGCTTCCAATTGCGCTATGGCTGCACGCTTTTCGCCGGCTTGATCTAAGAGATCCCGAGGGTTATCCATAAAACCTCCCTTGTTACAATTTCTAAAGTAACATAAGAATCACAAAGTTTATTAGACATTCTCCTAAATAAAAAGCTGTCCGAAGTGCCAAAGCACCTCAGACAGCCCATAAACCGCTATTTGCGACGAGCCCTACACTGGCATTTATGACTGCCGCAAAGATGCTGGACTACTTGCACAAGCTGCCCGTCTCGCACTGCCTGATCAAAAACTGGCTTCGGAATCTGAACCTGCCGCCGGCAGATATGGCCACCTTTGCCCTGAGGGCACTTTTCCCATTCATAGAAACAATTTGTGGTTACCGCATCTTGTTCCTTAGTTTTTGCCATATTCCAAGTATAACCAATAGTCAGTCAAGCTACGCCCGCACTTGGCATGAGCACACGTGACCCCGGCACTTGGATTCAATATACAACCTCAGGACAGTAGGATTCCTGCGCTTGGCATTATACTCAGTCAGGTCTGCTTGGACCCTGGACGTACATACATGAGAAAAACCTGTCGCGGAACAATGACCCCAGACATAACTGCACGTTACCTTCTTAGTACCGCCCATAGCTATGAATATACTAGATATTTATTTGGAATTGAGTTTCAGATGGTCAATCCAAAACCAAGCCAGTATTCCAGCACCGATGGCCAAAGCGGCGCAGAGCCAGACCGCCGCTGCGTAGAGATGGCTTGCGCCCCATAGGCCCAGGAGCGCCACCACCACGAGGCCAGCCACACGCGAAACAGCGTTATTGACGGCCGAGGCAATGCCGGCATCAGTATCCTTAACCGCCGCCATAACAGTGGTAGTGAGGGGGGCAACAGTAAGCGAAAGACCCAAGCCAAACAAGATGAGGCCGGGTAACGGCGCCCAGACTGGCATTCCTGGCTTAAGAAAGCCTAGAATAATGACGGACACACCTAGAATAATGGGTCCAGCTGTCATAAAAGGTCGAGCGCCTATACGAGTAGCCCAGCGCCCAGCTCGACCAGCCAAGAGCAGCATACACAGCGTAACCGGCAACGTGGTTAGGCCAGCCGCCAGACTGGAGTAGCCCAGCTTAGTCTGTGCATAAATGACATAGGCAAACAGAAAGCCCGATAGCGCGCCGTACATGGCAAAGGTCACCAGATTGGTGCCCGTAAAGTTGCGCGATCGGAACAGGGCTAAGTTGAGCATAGGGTCGGCGGCGCGGCGCTCGCGCCAAATAAAGCCAGTCCCGAGCGCCGCACCCAACACGAGCGCCCCGACTGGTAGCATTGTCCAATGCTGCGGTGGCCCCTCAATGAGGCCATAGGTGAGCCCGGCCAGGGCCGCGGCCGCCAATACCGCGCCAGGAATATCTACCCGTCGCGGCCAGTCATCGCGACTGTCACGGATACCCTGGATGGCCAGCCACACGCTCACGGCTACCAGCGGCAGATTGATCAAAAATACGGCCCGCCACGATACTGCATCAATCAAATAGCCGCCCAACAACGGGCCGGCTGCCGTAGCCGCCGATGACCAGGCGGTCCAGCGGCCAAAGGCTATGCCGCGCTGGGCCGGCGCAAAGTTTGTCTCAATAATCGCCAGCGCCCCTGGTACGAGCAGCGCCCCGGCCACGCCTTGCACGATGCGTGCCGCTACCAGTGCCTCGGCCGTCGATGCGGCGGCGCACACTAATGAGGCCAACCCGAAGCCAACCAACCCCAACAGATATACCCGCTTACGACCAAAGATATCGCCCAGCGTGCCGCCCAGCAAGATCAAAGCCGATAGCGACAGCATATAGCCCTCGACGATCCATTGCTGAGCCACCAGTCCCCCACCCAGCTCACGAGCCAGCTGCGGCAGCGCCAGGTTCACTACTGTTCCATCAAGAAATACCGCGCTGCTGCTGATAGTCACCGCCAGCAACGCCTGCCATTGTCGTCGCGTCATGGGCACGTCCTCGGCACGGGCCGGCCAGCCGCCACATCGTTCATCCAAGCCAGCGTCTGACTCAAACTCACCTCCATCGCGGTGTAATGAGTGGCGCCTGGCCAAACCTTAAGCTCAGCCGGCCCCTGGCTGGCCGCGCACACTCGCTTCATGGCAGCCGTCTGCTGCATTGGGAGCACCACATTATCGTGCTCGCCCTCGTTGATGAGTTTGGCGCTGGCAGTGTGCGCTGATCCTGCCTGATTAGCGGTCAGCCGTTGCTTCAGTAAGCTATATTTAGCATCATTCAATCCGCTAGCTAGAGCAGTTAGAAACTCCGGGGTATAGACCGCATGCGGATCGTGCCCCCAGTAGCCGAGATCAGTATCAATGCAGTGAGCGAGCACATCGCTGCGCAGATGAGCATTCCAGCGTGGTAGTAAAATGCCAGCCGGATCATAATCGTCATGATAGTAGTCAGCGTAGCTGGTCAAAACATAGGGTCCAAACCAGTTAATATTGGCAGCATGTAGAATATCCGCCAGTGTCTCTTGCACATCCATGACCGGGCCCCAGCCGATCACACCCTTAATACTGAGCGCCGGGGCATAGCTGGGCGCAATCTGGTCGGCCCAAAAGGCCGCATGCCCACCCTGCGAGTAGCCAGCTAAAAATACATCGGCAGTATCGAGCACCTGAGTGCCAGCTTCCAGGTTGATGAGCGCTCGCACGCTATCAAGCACCGCTCGGCCCTCCATCTCACCCACCATATAGTGGTGAATGCGGTCAGCATCGCGCATGCCCTCATAGTCGGTAATGACGGCGGCATAGCCTTGCCCGGCATACGTCTGCATATGTGATTCGTAGTTGGCCCAGTTAGCCTTGGCCGGCTCCTCCAGGCTGGGTGCGCACTCATCGCCAATGCCAGTTGTGCCTGGCGCAAAACCGAGAATAGGCGCGCCCGTCCGCCCCACTGGCAGGTATACACGGGCATAAATCATAATGGGCGTACCATCCGTTTCGTAGGACTGGTATTGAATCTCGGTACGCGCTACCCCATACTTAGGCGCCGGCGTATACGAACCGTAATCCTGACGCGAAGCTGCCTCTACTTCGGCGGGCGTATAGGTGGTGGTAGGGGTTCGGCTCACAATCCGGCCCCCATCCGACCCAGCCGCTGGCGCCGCCGACGGGCTTGGCACCACCGTAGCCGTTTTGGCTGGCTGCGGCAATTGCCGCCACAGACCCCACAGACCCGCCCCCACGCACGCTGTCAGCACCAATGAAGCTAGCAGCCGGTAGCGCCAGCGCCGTCGTGATCTACTGGGGAAAGGTGTAGGCGAGGACATACTCTATTAACGTACCATTTTTGATTTTTTTGACTAGTCGGAATCCTTGGCGCGCGTAGTACTTAGCATGATCATGGGTAACAAGCTGAGCCTCGGTAGCTCCTTTACGCTGCATCGCTCTGAGAATCCGCGACAATAGCATCAGGCCAATATTGCGACCACGTACGTTTGGGTCGACGAATAGCCAATAGATCTGGCCTCGCCCATCCCGTGGCACGCTACCGATCACGTAGCCGATAATGCGCCCCTGCAGCTTGGCCACCAGCATAAACCGGCGGCGATGCAGCACCGTTCGCACCAGATGCTCAGGCTGATGCTGAGCCAACACCATCTGCTTGTAGGTGTCATCAAAGTAATCAAAGTGGTTCATAAGCGCCTCGACGAATACGGCTTGCGCCTCATGCACATTGCGGAGCCGCAAGGGTTCGATAATCACATCTTTGGCATCTGTCGGCGATTGCGCCATCATGTCCGAACCACTTTAGCTATCATTATGGTATATGAGAAGCCATATTCGCGCCACCTGGAAGCTTGTTCAGGCCTCATGCCAGCGTGCGGGCACCATCGGTCATCTTGCCATCCTGCAAGCGGAATGAGAGGTCGGTCTTGCCGGCAATTGACAGGTCATGCGTCACCGCCACAATGGTAGTTTTTTCGGTTTTGGCCAGCTCATGCAGCAGATCAAAAATCATCTTGCCCGTTTGGGAGTCAAGGTTGCCGGTCGGCTCGTCGGCCAGGATGAGCTTAGGCCGATTGGCCAGCGCCCGGGCAATAGCCACCCGCTGTTGTTCACCGCCAGACAATCGTCCCGGCTTGCGACCGTGCTTGTCGGCCGATAGGCCCACCTGGTTCAGTAATTTCACGGCCCGGTCTTTACGTTCGGCCTTAGCCACGCCAGCGAACTCCATCGGCAGCATCACGTTCTCCAGCGCCGTCAAATTAGGCACCAGATTGTAGCTCTGGAACACAAAGCCGATCTTGCTGCGTCGGTACCGGATGAGCTGCGCATCACTGCCCTGGCTAATCACCTGCCCGTCCACCTCGATCTGACCGTCAGTCGGCTTGTCCAGCGCCCCTAGCAGCGATAACAAGGTACTCTTGCCGCTACCGCTCTTGCCGATGATGGAGGCAAATTTACCTTCGGGAACGGTAAAGCTCACCTTATTCACAGCCTTCACGTCGGCATCGCCCGAGCGGAAGGTCTTTACGAGATTAGTAACTTTCAACATTATTCGGCCCTCATTACTTCTGCTGGACGAACCTTGGCAATCAGCCAGGCAGGAATGGCACTGCCTAGCACGGCGATCACCACGGCGGCGCCTAGGCCATACAACAGGACATCATAGCCCACGATAGTGTGCAGATTATTGATGGCCCCACGCGCACCGGCAATGGCACCGCCCACCACTCGACCAAAACCGCGACCGGGAGCTCCAATGCCGCCATCGCCGGCATTGGAGGTGAGCAGTAGTTTAAGCACGGGGTTGCTCAGCAGAATGCCGGCCGCTACTCCCACTACCGCGCCCATCAAGGTCAGCGTTAGTGATTCCACGATGAATTGCAGCATGATCTTGGCGTTAGACGAACCAATGGCCTTGAGCACGCCGATCTCGCGCCGGCGCTCGCGCACAATCATTAGCATGGTCAAGAAGATGATAACCGCACCGGCCACCAGCGAGCCGATCAGGCTGTAAAGCGCAATAGTCTGAATGTTTTCCAGCGGCGCCAGCGCTTGTTGCGAGCTGTCCTGAGCCGACACCACATCGGCCGCATCGCCCAGCTTGGCTGACAGCGCCGCGGTGGTGCTGGCCATATTGGTAATCGAATCGACCTGCACCACCACCGAGGTAATATCACCCGGCTGCTGGCTCAAACGCTGTACCGTTGGCAAAGGCATCACCAAACCGGCGTTGGCAAACTGATTACCAGCGTCAAAGATACCGGCCACGGTAACGGTGGCGCCATAGGCCGTGAAGGTGCTCCCCACTGCAAGGTTATTCTTGGCCGCCAAGGCCGTGCCCACCAGAGCTACGTTGGCATCTTTGGTGCCATCAAAAC
>JARIHM010000046.1 GCA_029288275.1 Candidatus Saccharimonadota bacterium
GGGCTTAGCCGACAGGTTAATGGGCAGCGGCGAGGTCTGCAGCACTAGCGGCTTGGCATCGGCGGCCGTAGTAACTGCTGGCACCAACAGCCCTACCACCATTACGCCCATACTCCAAATTGCCAGGGTAATCCGCTTCATCTGTAAACCCTCATTTAACGATTGCTAAAAGTTGCCAGCACCCACCACCGTAATGATATCGGTGTAATCAGAACTGGCTGGCGTGGCGCCCGAGATGGCCGCCTTTTCTACTAGGCTAATCACATCACCATTGGCTGTGGCCGGTGAAGTACCGGTGCAGGCAGCAATGGGCTGGAAATTAGCGCTAAACGTGCCGCCGGCCCCCGCCGTAGCCCCATTGTACTCAGGGTCGATGGCTAGCGTACAGCCGCCCGAGGCATCGGTCACCAAATTGGTATCAAGCAGATAGCCCTCGGTACCGATAGACAGCGTAGACGGCGTACCATCAACACTGCCGGTGGTCGGAATGGTGTAGCCCGCCGTGGCCGAATGCAAACCCTGGTACTGATCCTTAGCCCAGGCCACCCAACCGCCCTTAGCGTTCGTGGTCACTGTGACGGTGCGGCCGCCCGTCGCCACAATACCCGTGGGATCAAGGTTAGTGTTAAAGGTATCGGCATTGCCATCCAGCGTAAAGATAAATGACGGCGGCACTACCGCCGTTACGGTAATGGTGTCGTCAGCCACAACAGCAAGCGCGATCTGGGTGCTATCAATCGTAGCCGGAGCCGAGGTCTGAGTAGTAACCACGGCCTGCTGGCTACTGCCAGCCGAACCCGTTGTGAGCGTATTGGTACCGCTGAAGTTAAAGCAATACAATGTTCCGGCAGACAGATCACCAGATGGGAAGGTAGCCGTCCGGGCCGAGTTATCGGCAGCCGTAGCCGTAGCAATGCTGGGCCAAGCCGTGGCACCACTCGGAAGGTTCGTGGTGGTAACGGTCCAGTTGGCGGCCGTGGTATTGAGGGTAAAGCCCAGCGGGAACGTTACGACCACCTTAGCTTCAGTGAGGCTCGTGGAAGCCGTGGAGGGCTGAGCGCAAACCAGTCCGCCGGTGGCGGTACTCGCCTTCATGCGATCAAGCCGCACGTAGGCCGATTGGAAGCCCGCTTGAGCACCCGCTGGTACAAATGGTACCACTACACTCAACACCAGCCCCACGGCGGCAATCATTCGAATAGGCAGGCGCCGACTCCAGCGGTGCATTAAAACTCCATCACACTACTTACTAGCTAGTGTATCGGAAGCATAAGCAGCATGCAACCTCTTTGTGTAGATCGCAAAGCTGTGAGTCGTTTTTCTTTTGGTGGAGTGAAGCTCCTTGCAGGGATTGTCCCTAGAAGGAGCCACCCTCACAGGGGCTCAAGCGGTCACCGGCCTAGAAGTTACCGGCGCCGACCACGGTGAGCACATCGGAGTAGTCTGATCCGGCCGGTGTACCACCACGGATGGTAGCGCGCTCAATCAATGTGAGCACATCGCCGTCCGAGGTACCTGGCGGCAGGCCGGGGCGGGTGCAGGCAGCAATCGGGGCAAAGTTGGCCGTCAAGCCGCCGCCGCCAATGCCACTGGCGCTGTTGTATTTGCCATCTACAGCCACGGTGCAGCCGCCGGCCGCGTCGGTGGTAAGGTCCACATCCAGCGCGTAGCCCTCGGTACCCGCCGTGAGGTCAGCCGGTGAAGTGGCGTAGTTGATGGTTGGAATCGTATAGTTAGCTGTGGTCGAATAGAGCCCCTGCTGCGAGTCTTTCACCCAGGCAATCCAACCACCCACAGCATTGGTTACGATAGTAACAGTGCGGCCACCAGTGGAGCTGATCTGGCCAGGGTCAAGGTTGGCTGGGAAGGCATCGGAGTTACCATCTAGGGTGATGGTGAAGTTCGGCGGCACCACGGCGCTAACCGTAATGGTGTCATCGGTAATGATAGCGGTCGACCAGTTGGTTTGATTGATCGTAGCCGGCGTGCTGTCTTGCGTCAGCAAGGTAGCGCCCACAATACCTGAGGAAGCGCCGGCCGAGCCGTTGGTGAGCGTATTGGTGGCTGAAGTATGGAAGCAGTACTGCACACCAGCCGTGAGGTCAGTCGATGGGAAAGTCACGGTGTGACCGCTCACGGCCGTCGCCGTACCAATGCCCGGCCAAGCCGTCGCGCCCGAGGGCAGGTTGGTAGTATCAACCGTCCAGTTAGCAGCCGTTGAGTTGATCACATAGTCGGTGCCAGCGGTTTGCGTGGGGAAGGTAATCTTCACTGCTGCTTCAGTAGCAGTGGTTGAGGCGCCCGACGGCGTCGCACAAACCATCACACCCGTATGAGTTAACGCTTTATGCGTATCGGGCCGCACCCAAGCTTGGGTAAACTGCGGCACTGCCGCATGCGCCACGCCCACCAGCTGTCTCTTATACACATCT
>JARIHM010000048.1 GCA_029288275.1 Candidatus Saccharimonadota bacterium
GCGAAACGGTCGAGCTTCAGGAGCTGGTCCGTGGTGAGGCTATAGATGTCAGCCAGATCCTTCACCAAACCGGCATCAACCAGGGCTGCCACGTTTTTTTCACCGAGCGTATCGATATCAAGCGCATTCTTGCTAGCGTAATGGGCCAGCGCGCGCTTGAGCAGCAGCGAGCCAGAGGCGCCTTTGACCCGGTAAATCACCTCCCCTTCCGGCCGCTCAAACTGCAGCTCGGGGTACTGGCGGGCCAGTTCGGCCTCCATATTGAAGGCGTGTGTCCTTTTGGGGCGGAGCTTTGGCAGAACTTCCAGGACTTTCGGAATGATATCGCCCGCTTTGTAAATAATGACGGTATCGCCCACACGCACATCGAGCCGAGCAATCTCGTCGGCGTTGTGGAGCGAGGCGTGCTGCACGGTGGTGCCGGCCACCACGACTGGGTCGAACACAGCCACGGGCGTGGCGGCGCCGGTGCGGCCGATGCTGAGCACGATATCTTTGACCACCGTGGTGGCCTCCTCGGCCGGATATTTGTAAGCCACGGCGCCGCGCGGGGCCTTGCCGACAACGCCAAGGGCGGCAAAGCTGGCGCGGTCATTTACCTTGATGACGGTACCATCGGTGTTGAACGGCAGCTTAGTACGCGCCTCGGCCCAGTGGTCAATGAAATGCATCAGATCATCGAGGGTAATGAAGACGGCGGCGTGACGGTTGGCGGCCAGACCAAGCGCCCGGATGGCCTCGTAGGCAAAGGCGTTGGTAGGTACCTCAGCCGGATCATCGCGCAATAGATCATAGCCATAAAACGTGAGCGGCCGGGCAGCTACAAGCGCCGGGTCGAGCTGGCGAATGGTGCCGGCCGCCAGATTACGCGGATTAGCAAAGAGTGGCTTGCCAGCGGCCTCATTGGCGGCGTTGAGCGCGGCAAAGTCTTTCTTGAGCATCACCACCTCGCCGCGGATTTCGGTACGGCCGCGCAGAAACTCGGGATGAGCCGGATAGTCCCGTAGCCGCAGCGGCACACTTTCGATAGTGCGCACATTCATAGTGACATCCTCACCCACCTGACCATCGCCGCGAGTTACCGCCTGCATCAACACGCCGTCTTGGTAGATAAGCGCGCAGGCTAGGCCATCCATCTTGGTGTCGGCAAACAGCTCAGTGGTGGCGCCGGGCGTCAGCTTGTTGATGCGATCGGCCCAGGCCTCAACCTCCTCGCGCGAAAATACGTCATTGAGCGAAATCATCGGCACCGAATGACGCACCTTGGCAAACCGCTCACTGGGCGCACCAGCCACCCGCTGGGTGGGCGAATCAGGCGTGATTAGCTCCGGATACTGTTCCTCTAGCTGGGCCAACTCATGCTTAAGCGAATCGGCCGCCGCCTCGCTCATGATGGACTCATCAAGCACATGGTAATGATAGCGGTAGTCGTTGATCTGCTGGCGCAATTTGGCAATGCGCTCAACCACGCGAGCTGGAGCTTGCGACCGACTCATACGAGCGGATAATCCCGGGCCAGTTCACGGTACAACTTGAGCAGATAGAGGTTGGCCAGGGGCAGGCCCGGGAGGGCAAGCAGGACCAGATACACGGCATTCAGGACGGCAGCCTGATGCACAAAAATACCTACAACCGCCGTCACGATGTAGGCTGCAAACACAAACACTAAGAAACCCACCACCATAAAGGCAACCTGACCCGCGACCCGCCAAAAGCGGCCCAGAGTGAGCAACCGAGACCGCTTGAGCGCGGCGATGGGCGCCAGCCCGTCCTGAATGACGGCGTAAAAACTCAAGCCAAACCGGATGACCCACCACAGGCTGACCGATGCCGGCAGAAGCGCCACCAACCCGATAAGCAAGGATTCACCGCCGGTAATCGTGGTGCCGGGGCCAGCCGAGGTACCCAAAAGATAGACGGCCACGCCAATAGCCAGCGGCAAGAGCAAGACGAGCACCAGAGCGCCAGTTAGCAAAAAGCGCACCGCGGCCAATGAGCTGTCATAGTAAGCCGCCTTAAGGCGCGGTACACCCTTGCCTTCGGCTACGTGTGCCAGAGTATACACGAGCGCCAAACCCATAAAAGCGGAGGCCACCGTGGAGTAGGCGTTAAAACTGCCATCGGCCATCACGCTTGGCATAAGGCTCAAGATATTGACCGGCACCACCACAATGGCAACCACGGCAATGTAAGGCCGCCAATGAGCGATAAAATCGCGCCATGCCCGCACGGTTAGCCGCCACGGCGAGGACAGCGGAGTGAGGGTAAGCGAACGAGCAGCCTTGGGCGCCCGCGGCGGCTTGGGCTGTGATGATGAATCACCGAGGCGATGGCGACCTAGCTTGAGCTTCTTCATACTTTTATCTCCATTTCTTGCAAACGACGAATGCGTTCTTCGGTCGGCGGATGGGTGCTAAAGAGGTTGCTTAAGGTCTGAGCCAGACCGGCCCGCCGACCCTTCAGGGGGTTGGCAATGTAGAGCGAGGCGGTCGCCGAATTGACGTGCTCCAAACCACGGGGATCCTGGGAGATCTTGGCCAGAGCCCGCGCCAGGCCCTCCGGATAGCGTGTAAGCAGGGCGCCCGAGGCATCGGCCAGATACTCGCGCCGGCGCGAAATTGCTAGCTGCACCAGGGTGGCAACCAGTGGCGCTAAAATCGCGCCCAAAATGCCCACGGCCAGCAGGGCCGGATTGCTGTTTTCGCGCTCGTCGTCATCAAAGCTACTCCAGAAACTCAGGCGCAGGAACAGATCGCTCAGCAGCGCTACCACTGAGACCAGCGCCACCACGAGAGCCATAAACCGGATATCATAATTGCCAACGTGGCTGAGCTCATGGGCGATTACACCCTCTAGCTCTGGTTTTTCCAGCTTTTGCAAAATGCCTGTCGTGACGGCCACCACGGCGTGCTGGGGGTCGCGGCCAGTGGCAAAGGCATTGGGTGACGGATCATCAATGATATAAACCTTGGGCATAGGCAGACCGGCCGCAATGCTTAAGTTTTCGACCACCCGGTAGAGCTCCGGCGCATCTTTTTTTTCGATCGGCCGGGCGCCGCTCATGGCCAGGGCGATCTGGGCCGAGGCAAAATACGAGATGGCCGCATACACCACCGTAAAAATAAACACTGGCACAAACAGGCCCGGCCGGCCAAAGGCCATAGTCAGCACATAGCCCAATGCACTCACAAACAGCACAAAGCCAACAAGCAACAACCAGCTTTTGCGCTTATTCGCCGCGATCTGGCTGTACATGGACGACCTGTGCCTCCTCGTGATCGGCCGGCGCTTCGGCCGGACTACCGGCCAGCACTGGCACATCGGCCGGGGCGGCCTCGGGCGCGGCTGGTACCGGCGTTGGTGCTTCGGCTGGCGCCGTACTGAGCCGCTCGGTAAAACCAGCTGACGCCAGCCGCTCAGTAAGCTCGGCCAATTGTCCCCGCGCCGCCGAGGCGTCGAGCGCCGGGTAGACTCGCTCGACGAGCTCCAGCGCGGCCCCCAGGCGCAGGGCTAG
>JARIHM010000050.1 GCA_029288275.1 Candidatus Saccharimonadota bacterium
TCGGTCAGCTGGTCGATGAGCTTGAGCGCCATGTCCAGCTCACGCTTCTCCGGCGCTTGCTTGCCTGGCAGTTTAAGGCCGCCGGGCGAGCGCAAATCAGCTGGAAATCGCATTTGATTAAGTACTAGCACTTGGCCCACCACCTTCAGAATGGCCAAATGCTCCCGCTCATGCATCACAAACGTGGCCACCGCCAGCCGCCCCCGCTGGCGCAATGCCTCGCGCAACAGCGCATAGGCCTTATCGCCGCCTTTTTGCGGCTCCAGGTAATATGGCCGCTCCAAATATCGCACATCAATCTGATCCTCATCAGCGAACTCTACGATATCGATCGTGTTGGTCTTTTTACTATCAGCCGCCTCAAAATCCTCATCAGTCAGCGTCACGAACTGGCCCTTGCCATACTCATAACCCTTTACGATCTGATCGTACGGCACCTCTTTTTCCTCGGCCGTGCAGATCTTGGCATAACGAATGGGCGCATTGTCCTTTTTGTGCAGCATACGCAGGTCCAATCCCTCACGCGACTCAGACGCCGAATACAGCTTAATGGGAATATTAATCAGTCCAAATGAAATAGCGCCGCTCCAAATCGCTCGCATAGGCCCTCCCGTTATCTACCTCCACGGTAGCACATATGAAAGGTGACCGCCCCAGACGGGGCGGTCACTATGCTAGCCCAAACCTTTCTTCTTGCGCCGCCTCTCTTCCTTCTCTTTGTCTCTCTTGTCGCGCTCCTCCGACATTCTGAGGATGCGCCCAATGTCTCGCGGATTGGCTTTTCGGCGTATTCTTCGCGCAGCCGGTGTACCCAGGCTACCGGCTTCAACCTGTCCGCAAAAACCCTGATCATGCTCCTTAAAGTGCTGGCGACAAAAACCGTATCCACAGCTGGAGCAGATCTTGCTGACTACACGCGCCGTAAGCTTCTTCTCGGGATACTTTCCAATCTGGATCTCACACTGGTAGCAGGTTTCCTTGGCCATGGCTTAGTCGCGTGCCCCCATCGGGTCAGGCGCTACTTCTTCTTTCTCTTTTTGGCCATACGCCGCATAAGTTCTCCGATCTGCGTCGGCGAGGCTTGCCGACGTACCGCCCTATCGCAGAGTCCGCCCTCCAAGATGCGGCACATATCCTGAGGATGCTTCTTCAGATGCGGCTTGCAAAAGCCATGACCGCAGACCATGCAGTTAGCAGCCGCCCACCTCACCTTGAGGTTCTTCTTGGGATATCGAGCTGCTTCGATCTGGCAATCGTAGCACTTTTCCTTAGCCATAGTTAGGCTTGGCCGCCCATCGGATCCGATGACAAGCAGACCACGGACCAGCCGGCCCGCAGTAACGTCGACTGCAACCTCTCCCAGACCTCCAGCCGATCCAACGGATGGACCGAGATGATTAGCTGGTCGTCGCTCGACCAAGACAACGACGGATAGTCATTGACCGAGTGAACTGACGGCGTTTGATCCCGGAGGATTGCCACAATATCTGCAACTAGCGGCTCAGCTTTGTCGCTGAGCTCACCCAGCTCGATCCCCCAGTCATCTCGGTTACTCCAGATGACACCCGTGCTCGTATCCTCCGCATTGTCAGGATCGAACATGGGCCACCTTACAAAGAGCTGCAACTCCTGAGGATGAAAGAACAAATGAATTAGGTACGGATCATCACCACGCAGCAAACCGACGTGAGACATGGTTTCCCTTCAGCGTAGGATCAAGACACTCATACATCGAGGCCGCGGGTAACTATACCATAATGTTGCCCATTTAACTATGCTTCTGGGTTAAGCCGATACGTCACCGTTACAGGTAGTGCCTCATTCCTTCTAACCCGAAGCGGCAAAGGCTTAGTAATATCGAGCTCGCGGCAAACCACAAAACGAGGGCCAAGTGGCTGCTTGTATGT
>JARIHM010000067.1 GCA_029288275.1 Candidatus Saccharimonadota bacterium
CGATTGGCAGGCGGCGCAGAAGAACCAGCCAATCCAGCTTGTTTTGAGCACCAGCCCGGGTGGTTACCTCAAGAGCTCGGGTTATTCGAGCGACCTCTTGCCGGCTGATGGAACCTTTGACGCCATCGACGAACGGGTCCATAATATTTTTAGTGTTGCCCCGCAGTCTGGTGACGTGCCGGAGCAGCAGTAGGCCTTCTTTTCTTTGGTAGATGACCGGCGTCCGAAGGGGGAGGCGCCTGCCATGCCAAGGAGCGGAGGCTTCTTATATGGCAATTTTTAAGTAAGAAGCATTTATGAGCAGCTCACATTCACAACCCCTTGGCCCACAATTCACTCCTGAACAGCTTAAGCCGGCGCTTGAGTATATTGATCGCTATTGGGAGCGGCTGGAGCGATATAAACCACACGATGATGGTACGCTGATTGGCTTGCCCCGGCCGTACTTTGTGCCCAGCATGAGCACAGGCACGGGCTTTGCCTTTGAGGAGCTCTACTACTGGGATACGTATTTTACGGCCCAGGGTTTTATTGATACGCCGCGACAGTATCTGATGAAGGGGCTCGTAGAAGACCTTATGGCGCTCATGAACCGGTTTCATATTATTCCTAATGCTGGCCGTACCTATCATACCAGCCGGAGCCAGCCACCATTCCTAACCACCTTTATCCTGCAGATTTATCAACTAGAGAAGAATAAACGCTGGCTGCGCGAAAGCATGGATGTAGCTAAGGAAGAATATCGCACGGTCTGGATGGGTGTGGCCCACCCTAACTGGCGCCAGGTGTTTAACGGGTTGTCTCGTTATTACCATGTGGACGTACTCGATGATCTGGCCGAAGCTGAAAGCGGCTGGGATATGACCACTCGCTTTGACCGTCAGGCTCTGAGCTACTTGCCGGTGGATTTGAACGCGTTGTTATATAAATATGAGCGAGATTTTGCTGAGGCTGCTCGGATCTTGGGCGACGAAGAGGAGATTGGTGAGTGGGAGCGTCGGGCGGCTAAGCGCAAAGCCATGATGAAGCAGTATCTCTGGGATGAGGAGAAAGGTTTCTACTTTGACTTCAACTTTATGACCGGCAAGTTTAGCCAGGTCTGGTCCCTGGCCGGCTTCTTTCCACTATGGGCAGGATTAGAAGATGAGGTTGATGCCAAGCGCATTATGAGTCATCTGGATAAATTTGAGTTTGAGGGCGGGCTCTCAACCACGGCCGCCAAGCCACATATTAAAATGCGGCTGCCTACGCAATGGGCCTATCCTAATGGCTGGGCACCGCTACATTTGATCGCCCTTGAGGGCATGGAACGCTATGGATATCGCGACGATGCGGAACGGATTGCGCGCAAGTGGTTGAATGCCTGCTTAGTGCACTTTGAGCAACACGGTGAGTTCATCGAGAAGTACAACGTGGTTAATATTCATGATGAGCCAGTGGAGGGGGTATACCCAAGTCAATCTGGGTTTGGCTGGACCAACGCGGTGTTCGTGCGCTTGGCTAAGGCGTTTTTGCTGTCTAATGAGCTGCCAAATATTGCTAGTATTCATGGCCGGACGAGCTTTAAACGCATGTTACAAGATCCACGCAGCAACCTGCGCCGGGTAAAGAATGGCCGGTTAAATCGGTTCAATTTGTAGTAAAAAATACAACCATGTAAGGTAAACTAGTAAGCATGGTACACTAGCGGTATGTTGCATCCCCATGTACACGATCCGTGGTATCGCCGAGAAACGTTGTATCAGATTTATCCATTAAGCTGGGCGGATGCGAATGGTGATGGATTTGGTGATCTGCGAGGGATCATCCAGCACCTGGACTATCTGAATGATGGTACCGCGGCCTCGCTGGGGATAGGGGCGATTTGGCTATCGCCGATCTATCGCTCACCCATGGCCGACTGGGGCTATGATGTGGCCGATCACTGTGCGGTTGATCCCCGCTTTGGTACTATGGCCGACTTTGATGAGCTGGTGACCGTGGCGCATGAGCGGGGAATGAAGGTATTGCTCGATTATGTACCAAACCATACCTCAGTGGAGCATGAGTGGTTTCGGGATGCGCGGCTGAGTCGGCAGAGCGCTAAGCGCGACTGGTATATTTGGGCTGATCCAGCAGCAGATGGTGGACCGCCTAACAATTGGTTGTCTCGGTTTGGTGGCTCGGCTTGGACACTCGATGAAGCGACCGGACAGTACTATTTGCACACGTTTTTGGCTCAACAGCCAGACTTGAACTGGCGTAATCCAGCTGTGCGCCAAGCTATGCTAGGGGTGTTGCGCTTCTGGCTCAGGCGGGGCGTTGATGGTTTTCGTACCGATGCGGTGAGCAGTCTGCTTAAGGATGAGCAGTTGCGTGACGATCCACCCAACCCAGATTATCGGCCTGGTATCTCAAGCCCAGCTGATGCTAACTTGCGGCTTCATAGTTCATCTCAAGGTGGCGTAACAGAGCTACTGGGCTCTTTCTGTGAGGTCGTGGCAGAGAGTCCCAGTGGTTTCTTATTGAGTGAGGTCTATGCCAACCTGCCCCAGCTGCAGGCCCTGTATGGGGCTTGTCATGAACATCCGGTGCATGCGCCATTTAACTTTAACTTGCTAGCGCTTGATTGGAGCGCGGCTAGCTATCGTAGTTTTTTGGACGCTTACGAGGCGTCCTTGGGTCCGGAAGACTGGCCCAACTATGTCCTGGGTAATCACGATCGGCCTCGCCTCGTAGAGCGGGTGGGCGAGGAGCGGGCACGCTTACTTGTATTCCTGCAGTTTACGCTGCGCGGTTTGCCTATTATTTACAACGGTGATGAGCTGGGCTTGCATAACGTAGTGAAAGATACAACAATAAGTCAGGATTCGGCCGCTCAGGTGCTCACGGTAGCAGACTTTGACCGTGATGCGGCCCGGGCGCCCATGCCCTGGACGGCTCAGCCTGGGGGTTATGGTTTTACCACTGGCCAGCCTTGGCTCCCGGCTGCGCCTGATAGCCTCGCTCATAATGTGGCTAGTGAAGAACGTGATCCTGATTCAATGCTCTACCTTTATCGGCACCTTATACATCTGCGGCGATCGCTCGGGGCGTTGGCACAGGGGAGCTATCGCTCGCTTGACTCTGGTAATCCCGCGGTGTTGGCATTCGTGCGCGAAACTGGCCCTATGAATTGTTATATATTGGTTAATTTTGCCGAAATACCGCAGGTGGTAAAGCTGGGCATTATTGGTCACTGGGTGGCAGGCACTCACGAGGTAGAAGGCGATGGCCAGTTGCACGGGGGTGGGCCTATCGAACTAGCCCCTCACGAGGCTCGCCTCTATGAACGCAGACAAAGGAGGAATTGATGTATCTGGTATTTGATATAGGTGGCACGCAGACACGCCTGGCATTGTCGCCCAACGGCCGTGAGCTAGGGGAGATTGTGCGCAGCCCTACTGACGTTACTGCCAAGGGATTCGCTAGCTTGCTGGGAGCGATGAAAGAGCTAGTGGGGAATCATAAGCTCAAAGGTTTGGCCGGCGGCTTGCCGGGTCATCTGAATGCTCAAGGACTACTGGAGCGAACTGCTAACCTACCCGAGTGGGCCGGTCTGCCGGTTCAGGAGCGCTTGCAGGAACAGTTTGGAGTGCCCGTGCATCTAGCCAATGACGCGGCCCTGGCGGGCTTGGGTGAGGCCACGGCCGGCGCCGGTGCTGGTGCCGAAATCGTGGTGTACATTACCGTGAGCACGGGCATTAATGGCGTGCGGATCGTGCGCAGACAAATTGAGCCGAGTGCTTCTGGTTTTGAGATTGGACAACAGCTCTTGCTAGAGCGCCAGAGCGTGCCAGTGTCCTTGCAGGAGTTGGCCAGCGGGGCGGCCGTGGAGGCAGCTTATGGTCAGCCACCAGGAGAGTTGCGTGGACCGGGCCTATGGCGTCAGGAGGCGGTGTATGTAGCGCGAGGTCTTTACAACACCTTGCTGCATTGGTCACCCGATGTGGTGGTATATGGCGGCAGTATGATGCGTGATATCTCGCTAGAGGCAATTCGGAATGAACTGGAGGCATTGCCAGATGTGTACGGAGGCTGGCCGCCGATTCTGGCCGCACGGCTAGGGGATGAGGCTGGATTACGGGGAGCACTGGAATTATTGCGCCAAAAATCGTAAATTCGTTGTAATTATAGCAACGCTTTAGCGATAGTTGAGTAAGAATAATCAGCTCACGAAGTGCTTTTTGTGGCAAGCTGCTTATGCTAAAATAAAGCTACTAATCGCGCGATGATAGGTGATGAATTGCCCCAACTGCCACGCTAAGTTGCTGCCCGTGAAGGGGGAGCTCTTTTGTTTGCAATGTGGTGAGGCTGTAGCGATGCCGGCAGGGTATCAGCAGAGCTCGGATGAGCTGCCGCAGCTGGAAGACACTACAGAACCACTGTTGCGCCGGGCTATTACCGATGTGGTGCCGCGCTCGGTGGTGTTTCGGGATGTGGTGCCCACTTCGGTTGCCAGAACGGCATCAAAGCAGGCTGCGGCGCCAACAACGCAAACCGAGCCGGCGAAGGCTATGCCCACAATAGCTCCGGCTCGGCCAAGCTTAGCTCAGCGCTTAAGTGCCTGGCTGAACCGCCCCCATGCCTCGGAGCCGACAGCTAAGGTATCTCCGGCCTTAGCCTCTGTCTCGGCTCCGTCTGTGGCGGGGCCAAAGCCGGCGCCGCGTCTACTCCT
>JARIHM010000080.1 GCA_029288275.1 Candidatus Saccharimonadota bacterium
CCTGAGCAGCCAGCCGAGCCAGTCGCTGTAGCCGATGACGCAAAGCGGTCCCGGCGCCGCCGCCGTGGCCGTCGCCATGACAAGGAGGCCGAACCCACTGAGCCCTCATCGCCTGCCGAGCAGCCGCCGGCCCCGGCCGCAGATGGCCAAAACTCTCAGCCGGCTCCCGCACCCACTGAGGAGGCCGCGCCCACATCGCTCACTGGCAAGCTCATCATGCCCTCAGCCGATGCTCGCCCGGCCGAACCCGACACCATTGTTCCGGCCGCCAAGCCGCCTAAGCTGGCTAAGGGCGAGGTATATGTGGACGACCATGGCAATGTCATTGTGGGTGAGGGCGAATAGGCCAGGCCGCCTCTTGCGCCAGCTGTATTCAACACCAAAAAAGTGCCTCGACCACCGAGGCACTTTTTTGGTGTTGAGCAGTCCTTAGCCGCGTCTTCGCAGCAGGCGTCCCACGCCCTCGAGCGCTACCCCCAGGATGCCCCCGATTACCAATGCCACGAGCATCTCTGAGCCCGACAGAGCGTAGCCGTAGATTCGAGCCGTCACATAAAAGATCACACCTACGAGGAGCGCGGTCCAGGTTGCCCCAGCCGCTACGGACGGCCGCATCACAGTCTTTTCGAGCGCCTCGCTGGTCTTTTCGACTGCCGGAGTGTGAATTACCTTGCTAAATGATCGGCTCATGGGCCTTAGCTTGCGCTGCAGGCTAGCCATGGTATGAGTGTAGTTGGTGAGCTGATCCAGTCGGGCCACAAACGGCACCGGAGCAGCCGTTTCTTTCTCGGCCACGGGGACTGGGTCCGGCGCCTGCTCTTGTTTATGGATAATCTCGCGTGCGGCTTCGGCCCGCTTCTCAGCGTGCTCGGCGGCATTCTCGGGTGTAGTTGCTAGCTTCTCTAATTGCTCTTTGGCCAAGGCCTCTAGTTCGGCGTGCGATTGTTCGGCGCCGCGTGGCGTAGGCTGGTGTTCAACCGACATTTAGGCTACCCCTCCATGATAATCATTACGCAAGAGCTTAATCTCGGTACTCAGCTGGCGGTTACGCAAGTAGAAGTAGATCGTCAGCGCCGAAACAAGCAAGATAATAAAGGTACCAGTGCCGGCCCCAGTTTGGGGAAGCTCGGTGGAAGCGCCTTCCACCTGCTTGGCCAGTGGCGGCTGAATACTAATCTGAATGGCATTGCCGTACACATTATCCATCCGCAGGTCATATGAGAACTTGTCGGAGAGGCCCACGGGGGTATCGGGGATAGGGTTCTTTACCGTGACCGTGACGGTTTTAGTGAGCGTAGCGCCGGGCGCTATGTTAGCTGAAGGCCAGGTCAGTACGCCACTGGTAAGCGTACCACCGTCTGGGTCAGTCACATTGGCATATTCAAGCACGTCCTCCAGATGCTCAACTACTACATAGGGAGCGGCCGTACCGCCGGTATTTTTGGTGGCTAGGGTATAGCGAATAACATCGCCGGGCTGGGCTGGCTTGGTGGTGGCATCAATATTTTGAGTGAGGTTGAAAGCAGCCTTATTCTTTTGGAAGGCTGCCGGCGGGGGAGTCACCGTGACGGTATATGAACAGGCTGGTACCACAGCCGAGACGGTCCCGGTGGAGCCCTTCACCTTGAGTGTCGCGGTAAATGTGCCTGCTTTTGTGTACTGATGCACAACTCGGGATGTAGCCTGATTGGCACTCGTGCCATCGCCAAAGGTAAATTGATACTCGCTAATAGTTTGACCGCTGGCCGAGCCCATGCCAGTATAGTTCACCGTGAGCGGTACAAGTCCTTGCTTAACGTCGCCGGTGAGGAGCGAACAGGTCACCGTAGGCTTGGCCGGAGTAGGCG
>JARIHM010000082.1 GCA_029288275.1 Candidatus Saccharimonadota bacterium
AACCAGCCTCCGCCAACATCAAACCAAAACTTGCCAAATCCGAATCAACCAAAACCTAACCCTAATCCCAACCCAAACATGAACCAGCCTCAACCTCAACCAAAGCCAAATCCTAATCGTCCTCAGCCTCCAACTGGCCCCAATCCCTACCGAGTTGGGGCAGAGGCTACGGTGCGAACGGTATCGCCGGAGGCCACTCGCCCTCTTACGCCCGAGGAATCGGGCCGACTGGCTGAAGAGCGACGGGTCTTGCGTGAGGAGCTGACAGATATCTACCGTACGAAGTATGAGCTGACCGACCCGGCCACAGTGGAGGCACGGGTTCAGGAAGGCGTGGCCAAGGGCCTGTTCTACCGTCCGGCCGGTGAGTCAGGACCGTCGGATCCCAACTTTAACGGCGGCCGGGTCGAGGGAATTGACGACGACGCCAAGCAGCTCCTGACCGAGCTGCGCCAGGCCAAGGCCGATTACTTGGGCGATCCAGCACATCAGCAAGAGCTGCTCGATCGTTTTGCGGCAGCCAAGGATCGTCAGGTTCCCGAGGGCCAGGTACTTGAGGTCTACAACGCGCGGATCCAGGCGGCCATTGATGCTGGCGTTCTCATCCGGGCCTCAGGTCAGGATGCTACGGCCGATACACTCTTTGACGGTCCGCGGGTAATGCCAGCCACGCCAGAGACGGCGCCATTGCTCGATATTATGCGTGATCAGATGCGGACGGAGCTTACGCGCCAGTACGCCGAGCGGGTCGAAGCAGCCATGGCCGGGGTGGCACCGGATCACCAGGCGGCGGCTTTGGCGACCTTCCTGGAAGGGGCCATCCGGCGTGGTGAGCTTGATGTGCAGGCGCAGCGTCCTCCCAAGGGTGCTAAGGGCCCGGTCCGGTATGAGATTGTAGCCGGGGGGCGCTACGCAACGTCTCAGCCCGAGATAGCGGCTACCTTTGCGCGGGTGATTGAGACCGAGCGAAAGCATTTGCTGACGCATCCGGGTGAGGAGAGCCGCTTTCAGGAGAATCTACGGACGCTCCATAATGCGGCTCCTAAGCTCCGCCAGGGTGCTGAGCAATGGGAAAAGGACGAAGCCGAACGCCGCGCTCGCACGGCCGAGGCTCGGGCTCAGCTCGAGCAGTTGGCCAAGGCCGATGAGCAGGAGCGACTGTTCACGGCGAGTGCGGCCGAGGGCGGCTATGCCGAGAACATTGAGGCTACAAAAAATCGAGAAGGGCAGCAAAAAGCCGAGCGCCAAGCTTACTTTACGACCTGGTTTGACAGTGCTGATACCCAAAATAACTTTAGTAAGAATGGCCGCTGGAGCGGTGGCGAATGGGACGCTCTAGACTTCGTGCAGCGCGCAGCGGCCGAAGATCTGCTGCGTCAGGCTCATGATGCCTGGCAGCGCGGTGACCAGGCAGCCTTTGATCGTCTGCGTGATCAGGCCTTTGAGCTGGCTGATACGGCTGAGGATCGGCAGCCCAAGCATAACTATGCCGAACGGCCCGATCAGCGCGATCTGCTGACTGCTTCAGAGCGGCGGGTGCTTGACCAGGGCGCGAGCGAAATGATGGCTTTGGCCGAGCAGCAAGAGGCTCGCGCGCGCGAACTAGAGAACGATAAGAGCCGCTCGCCCGAGGACCGGGCAGCTCGTGCGGCTCGGTGGCGCGCTATGGCGGCGCGGACCCGCGAGCTTGCTGGCCCGGCTGGTTGGGAAATGCTGGCCGAAACCCGTGAGGCGGGCGGTATTCCTGAGGCTCGCAGTTTGGACGAGATGCTCGATGCTATTCCTAAGCTTGATCGCCGGCATAGCGGTTCGGCTGGTTTTGACCTGCATGATATGGATCCGGCTGAGGCTAAGAAGGCTTTCAACGAGATTCGTAACGCCGTGGGCGCGCGTAGTCGCATGGCGACTCACCGGACCTATGGTTCGCGCCGGGGCGGCAATTTGGCGTCGCAGCGCGTATTCCGCAGTAATGATCATCCCAATGTCTTGTACGTAGAGACGGTGCGGGCGGATGGTCGCATTCTGCGGGTGGATGTGGTTTCTGATCGTCAGCTGCTTGAGGATAACACCGGCGGCCGAACTGGTTGGGACGGCCAGGTGCGTCCCAGCGAACAGTTGCGCGCCCTGCTGGAGCGCAACTGGAATATGCGCGATCGTGATCGCCGGCAAGGCGTAGCCGGCCGGATGCGCAACCTAGCCCTCGGCCGAACCCTGGACCGCGTATCGCCAGCCGACTTTGACCCCCTTATTGGCAGTGCGGCTACTACCACCGGCACCTCGGGTCCAACTCCGGGACCCTCGCGCCTGAGTGGCTTCTTGGGTGCTGCCCGGCGGCGCGGGGCGCAGCTTCGTACCGGTGTAGCCGTCGGTGCTCGCTCTGGGCGCGCGGCAGCCGAGCGGGCCATGGAATCCGCCCGTGAGTTCTTCGGCGATCCGGGCGAGGAGGCAGCGCGTAATCTATCCCTCAAACAGTTGAGTGATCTGGCTGATCGATGGGATTATCTAGCTGATCAGCTTCAGCGCAAGAGTTTATGGACCAACCGTGACCGGGTTGATTATCAAACCTATCGCCAACGAGCTGAAAACGCTCGGAGCCGTCGCTCTCGGCGCCAAACCGCGCGTCAGGCAGTGAATGCCTATCGAGCTCGTGATCGCTCCGTTAATCCGTAAGCGCGCCTTCGGTTTGGAGCTTAAACAATTTAGCGTACAGACCGCCGGTTTGATCGGCTAG